>JAJZRT010000127.1 GCA_021802595.1 Pseudomonadota bacterium | reverse complement strand
CTGGATGGACTCGCGGGTGAATCCGTGCTCGGCTGCCTCCGCTTCCCACCTGGCAAAAAGCTCTTCGCGTGTGGTCAGCTCCTTCGCTTTGCGGGTCTGGGTCGCGGCCACGGCGGCAGCCTTGGCGCTGCTGTAGCCGGTCTCCGCGAGCCGCTCCTCGATTTGATTCCGGCGCTTCGACCATCCTTTTTCGAGAGATTCCGGCACGCCGACAAGGCGAAAGCTCCAGTCGTCCCGCTCGACCTGGAAACCGAGCCTCTGCATTCCGGCGGCGAGCTCGGCGCGGTGCACCGCGCCTGCGGCTTTTTTCCATCGCGTGTCGAGCTCAATCGCACCGCCGTCCGGCTGGAGGTTAAGGGTGGAAACGTGGCCGTGGGGTTGCGGGTCACCTTCGCGGCTGGTGCCGTGAAAGTATCTCGCCGCGATCACTCCCCCCACCGGGCCGGGATCGGTGCGGCTGCGGCTGGAGAATGCACCAGCATCCTCCAGGAAGCTCAGAGCTCGCTCATCAGCGGCTCGCATCTCGGCCTCCATGGCGGCACGCAGTTCGGGATCGGCTACGGCCCAAACACACCCGACAGATTTCGGGGAGGAGAACGTCAGGTCCCAGCCGCCCTTATGTTTCGCGCCTGCATTTTTCGCCAGGCGCTCGCCGGTTTCGGGGTGGAATCCTTGCAGGCCCGCCAGCAACTGGCCTGGCTTGAGATCGCCTTTCAGGCCCATTTCCTGGGTGGCGCGGCCTATCCAGCGGCCCGCATCGCCCTCGGCGGCGTAGTAGTCCTCATGTTTCTGTTTGGACGCGGCGGCTTCGTTTTCTTGGTAGTCGGCGTAGCCACGTGCCTCCGCGCCCGCGCCGATCGGTGCTATAGACAGCATCAGATGCTCTCCTCAAGCTGCGCCGTGGCGGATTTTTTCAGGCGGTATTTTTTCTTTTTGGGCTGCGCGCCGGCCTCTGTTACCGGTACCACGTCGGTCGGCGGCATGGACGCGCCGGCGCCAAGGTCGAAGAGCGTGTCCGCAAGCTCAACGGCGTGAGCGATTTCAGCGATGCCTGATGGCAGCGCTGCGATGCCGACTTGTTGAGCGAGCTCGCCGCCGATGCTTTCCGCCATCTCGCCCTTGGCCTGGTCGGCAAGTTGGCTGGCCAGCGGAGTGGAGACGGGCAGCATGCGGGTTTCGAGCTCCGTGGCTGGCGTTTTTTCCGAGGCTTCGCCGTCGTCCAGGAAAGCCAGCGGATCAGTGGCGGTCTCTGGCGCTGGGGCTGACTCTTCGCCCTCTCCCGCTTCATCGCCGTCGATGTCGTCTGACTTGGCGTGAGCGGCTGGCGTTACTGCTGGTGGGGCTGGCGTTACTGGTAACGGCGCGGCAGCGGCTGCCTCTGCCTCCGCTGCTTCTTCAGCCCAAGAGGGCATGGGTTGAGGTGGTTCCTGTTCTGGGGTGGCAACGGCAGGCGCAATCGGCTGGCTCGGGTAGCGTGTCCAGTCAGCGATCACGCTGGCCGGACGGAGTTTGCGCGGATCAGAAAACGGGATTAAGACCTCAAGCACGTCCTCGCCGATGCCGGACAACAGCACTTTGACACCTTGGCCCGGGACGGGGCCGAGCTGCAAAAGCTCGCTGGGCAACATCACTGGCTCGCGCTTATCTTGCCATGTCGATGTGCGGCCGCCGCCAGACGTAAAAATTCCGGGAGCGCGTCCTTCACCGCCGGTTATAGACACAACCAGGCGCTCGATTTCGCGCTCGTCGATGAGTTTTTCCGCGATGTACTGAGCCGTCTCCCCGGGGGAGACGCGAGCGATGATGTGAGTGCCAACCATGGAGAGGATCGCGTTTGCATCGTGCTCGGAGTAGTCTTTTTTGAGTTGGTTGATGTCCTGCACGACGATGACCACACGTATGCCCTTGCTTCGCCCGACGGCCGCAAGAGAGAGGATCGTTTCAACTTTTCCCAGCTCCGGGAACTCATCAAGAAAAAACCAGAGCTTTCGTTCCTTTGATTCGTCAATCAGTTTGGACTTGATCAATTGACCCGCAAGTCCAATCACGGCGCCATTAAAGGCGCGGGCGAGAGATTCAAATCGCCCGTCGTGCTGGAGGATCACGGTTTTCACGCGCCCTGCCCCAGCCCCGGTAAGCCAGTCGCGGATCGAAAAAATCCCGGGAGTTGGCCAAGCTCGCGCTAGGTCAAAGACAACCGACAAATAGGACATCAAGTTGATCTGGATGCCGACCGTCGTCACATTCTGCTGCTGGCCGTCGCCGAGGGCCTTCACCGCCTCTGGGAAGTACTTCCGGGCAGCCTCGGTCAACTGGTCAACCGGGCGGGTGAGCCGGGCAACCAAGTCGGCAAATCCCCAGTCACCTGGCTTGGTTGTTTGCAACTCGACCAAGCAGGCAACCAGCACCTGCCTGGCAGCATTGACCCACATCGTCGCGCCGCTTCCTGACTCGGTAATCGTGCGCGCAGCAAACTCGCGCGCGGCGGCCAAGGTGTCCACGTCCTGGGCAACTGCCCAGGGCACGGAGCGGCTGTCCCAAGGCGCGAAGATCGCGTCCTCAACCTCAATCTCCTGGCCGTCGTGCAGCGCTGTACACGACTGAAAATCGGGGGTGAAATCGCCCTTGAAGTCAAAAATAATCGCCCGGTCGCCCCGCTCGCGCGCGGCGCGCATCAAGGGGAGCAGGGCTTGGGTTTTACCGCTGCCGACGCCACCGAATATCAGGATGTGTTTAGTTTCGCGGGATTTTGTGATGGGTGGCAGTTCGGGGTGGATACGCAATCCGTCCGCATCCTCCCCTTCATCCTTCACCCATGCCGTAAGCGCCGCCTCTCCTTGAAGGCGCCGCCGGCCTCGGATGTGATGGTCTTGGGTGGCGATGATCACGTCACCTAGCGTCATCCAAAACATGAGACCACCCGCCAGCAGGCCGGCGATCTGCGGCCCGACTTCAAGGGTTTTCAGGATGGCGGGGTGCTCGGCCTGCATAAAGGCCACGGCCTTTTCGTGCAGGCCGTCGCCGGGTTGCTTGCCTGGCAAAACGTGGTGCAGGGCGGGCTGGACGTAAAAATCTTTACCCTGCGATTTCCACACCAAGCCCCATCCGCCCAGGTAAAACCCGGCAGCAGCCAGCGCCCCGGCCACGCCGCCAAGGAACAGGGGGGCGCCCCATTTATCGGCGCCGGTGGGCTGGTTACTGGTGCGGGGCTGGCCGGTCACTTGGTATCCTTGACCGCCTGGTACTGTGCTTGCAGGCGCGGCTTGAGGTCGCGGTTCACATCACGTGCGACGAGCTGGCCCAGCAACACCTCAATCCGCTCCATCTGCTCGATCTGACGGAATTGCATGTTCAGCGCCAGGGCCTGCATGAAGATCTGTTCCTTGGGAATCGAATCGGTATTGCCCGCCACATCGACGTACCATTTCGGGTTTTCATAGCGGCGCGCCACGTCCAGGCGCAGGAGGTCCATGCGTGAGACGCCGTCCGGGTAATCGTTTGCGTCAACGAATCCGCGACCGCCAGAGGGGTAGGCGCTCGATTTTTCCAGCAGGGTCAGAACGTCCTGTGTGCCTTTCAGCGGTGTACGCTCGGCCAAGGCCAACTCACTCGGGAAATATGCCATCGACGTGCTGGCCGCCAGGCCGGCTTGCAGAGCCAGGTAGGCGCGGCCGGAAGGCTTCCTCGCTTCCGTGGCCGTCAGCCGCGTTGCAGGAATGCTGTCATTCACGTTCTTGAGGTAGGCCATCGCAGCGTCGATCTGCTTGGCGTTGAAGGTGTAGCTGCGCTCATCCTTCTTGCTCCCTGCCCCATAGAACAGACTGGCGGCTTGCACGTCGGCATCAGGCAGTGATGAGGTGCCGGCGCACATTTTTGGGTACTCGCTGGCATCGGCGGAGTTGCAGTACCTAGCGTGGATTGCCAGGACGGTGGCCGCTGCTGCCGCTTGCGAGTGCGGGGCTTCGTTTATTTTGCTAGCCAGGTCCCTGTCGCCGCCGAGGGGGTTTTTGGCATTGCGGCCACCATAGGCGCCGCTGCCGCCGTAGGCGCGGGTATTGCTGACGACGGCGCTTCCCGCAGCCCCCACTGCCTCGGCCATGCCGCCCGTGGCACAACGATTCTCAGGGAGAGAGCTTTCGCTGCGCTGCTGTTCGGCCTTGAGGGCATTGGAATCGCGTTCGACCTGGATGGCGTTGTCCTGGATGTTTTTGGCGGTCTTCTGGATGGTGTCGTTGATCGACTTCAGCATCCGGACGATGTCAGTCCGAGCCGTATTGACGACCGTATTGACCGTGTTGATCAGGGCAACGTCGGTGACGGGGACAATCGCATTTGCTGCCGTCGATGCGGACAGCAGGCCGGCGGCCACCAGGCCGTGGATCAGCAAAGTTTTGTTTTTCATCGGAAAATCCCCATAACGCGATCGATCAATGAAGTGGGTGCGGTCTGATTCACGCTACCCCGTGCGGTCTGCCCAGCGGTGACCCCACCGCCGTATCCGCCCGGCAGGCTCACTTGGGTTTGGCGGGTGGCTCCGCTGATTGCGTTGTCGATCACCTGACAGGCCTTGCTTTCTGCCTGCTTTTTCAAGGCATCGCCCATCTTTCCGAGATCCAGGTCGGGAACGTTCACCGTTGCCCCAATCTGGTACTGGGAATATTTCTCCAGGCAGGATTGCGCATCGCTCACGGAGCGGGATTGCTGGTCACCCTTTGCGTAAATGTCGTTCAGGGTCTTGTTGAGCCCGTTGCTGGCGCTCTGCTGCATGGCCTGGCCGGTGGTGCTGCATGCGTCGGCAAGAACCAGGTGGGGGAAGATCAGTCCCATGCATACCGACAAAGTCAGCCGCGTTCTCATAGGTTGTCCAGGTCCGCCATGCGGGCATGCCGGAGCTGGTCGCGCCGGGTCTGAAAGCCAAGACGGAAAGGTCGTCCACCAAGGTGTGGCGCGGTGAATACCTGCTTGTCCAGTGCTTTTTCAAGTTCCTCTTCCCCGCCGACAAACAGGTCGGCCGAGCATGTCTCGCCGGCCACGAATCCAGCTGCAAACGCTAGCGCGGGATTGCCATCAAATTGATGCAGTTCGTCCGCAATTTCGAGCGCGTGTCGTGCCAGACGGGCGAGCCAAATGAGGCGAACCTGCGCGGCTTTGGTGGTGGCGTCTACGATGATTTCGTGCGTGAGTTGCTCTAACACCACTCGCGCGGGGCAGCCAGGCTGGAAGTTGACACGTCGCTGATCGCCTCGGTCGAGTTCGACCGTGATCCTGGCCAACGCGGGGATCATTTCAAGGATCAGGCCAGTCCCGCTCAAAGGCCCATCCGGCGCGGATTGAAGGGGTACCGGTGGGTAGAAGGAATTGGCCTTAGCCTGAGATTCCGGCGTCACCTCAACGCAATGATCGGCCAGGAATTGTTTGATCCGGCCTTCTTTATCTCCGCCGCTCATGCTGCCTCCAGTGCGTCAATTTTTTGATTGATGGACGCAACCGCCGCAAGCACTCGATTTTCAAAGGCCGTCAAGCGGTCATCTTCAATTTTTGCTTGCAGGCCTGCCCGCACCATGCCGGTACACAGGGCGGTAATAGTGGTTTTCTGTTCGTCTGCTTGCGCCGCAAGTGTCTGAAACTCCGGCGAACTTACACGTATTGTGATGGCTTTTGCTTGCATTTTTCATCCTCAGTTTGATTTCGCCGCTTTCCTCAGCGGCACGATTCAATTCTGCGCTTGCAGCGTCGGATTGCAAGTAATTCCCTTAATAATCAATAAGTTGATTTCGTACATTACGTAAGGTACGAAACTTTTTCCGGTGCCGTAATTGGGCAGGCATCGCGAAACCTGCGCCAGTGCTTGCATAGCAAGCGATGTAGTTAAAACACAACACGCGGGAAATAATTTTTTGATTGCACCGCTCTTTTGTTGCTGGCGGCGCTTTTTCAGGTTCCGGAGAAGCGGGCAATGGCCGCACAAATGCTTGTGCTGGCTGCGCTGGCAAGGCCGCATGCATAAGCGCAAACACGATATGGACGGCGCAGGGTGATTGCTTGCAAGTTCGCTTGCAAATCACGCTTGCGCAGCTTGCAAAGCGCTTGCGGTGCTTATCCGCAATGCGTGGGCGGCGGCTAATTTGCGCAGGAGACAAGGCTTGCCATGCAAGCCGATTTGCTTGCAAAACCGCTTGCACGTGGGATGCAGTGCGTCATTACTGATTGCGGGCTATGAAAGCATCGAAAGCGCGTGGAGTGGCACTGGCTTCGGGCATGCGGGCAAGCCGCAAGGCTTGCAAACACCTGGCGACAGCCTGGGAGTCAGGTGTGATATTTCTGCGTTCTTGACTTTGACTTACCCGAGCCCAAGGGGCGAGGGGTGGGGTTAGCAGTTGCCAAGGGCGGCTGCTGTGTGGTGGTGGTGATGCGTTTGGTGCTGTGACAGTGGTTCGTGCCTGGATGCGATACTGTCACGCCACGCCGAAGGCCCTATTTCCCGACCCGAAAGAGAACATGGAAAACTACTGCAAGAAAGACGAGGATGGCATTTGCATATGCCCGAGTTGCGGCACTCAGCTTGATGAGTTCGATCACCTCGAATTGCAAACTGAACCAAGCAACACTCTTCCCGATTATGGGAAATGGTTAAAGTGCCCTGAGTGTGAATCTGAATGTGTATGCAGAGAAGGCTCCCCAAAGAGGCGGCACAAACCCGCTCAAAGGGGCTAGGGTGATGGCATGGGCTTCCGGCTTAGTAAGTTGCCCGCTGACAGGTGGAACAACCCTGGAAGTCCCTGTAGGCCATTCTAGGCCGCGCGGGATTGATTGAGCCGCGAGAGGCAGCCGGCGGGCAGAAGCTTCTCCACGTTTTCCAGCGCCTTGGGATCCAGTACACCATGACTAACAGCAGCCTCTGAGGCCGCACGCTGGCAGGCGGCCTGCTCATCAGCCAGGCGGGTGCGCGTTTGCCGCTCGATCTCGCCTGTAATTAGGCCTGGCACAGGCTGTTTGCCTGTGCCTGCGAGCGCCATGATCGCCGCGCCGATCTCGTTCTCGCTGTGGTCCCGCTCGATGCGCTCGGCTTCAAGGTCGTCGTTGTCGGTCCAAGTAACAATGCCAGACGGCCGGACGCGCCGCCGCTTGCCGGTGGCGCTGGTTGTACGAATTGCTGGAGGGGCAGCAGCACCATCGGTGGCGGTGGAGGCGGTGCTGCTGCTATCTCTTGTTAGATTAGTTTTGTTAGATTCGGGGGCGTTTTGTTCACCCCCCGGTGCAGGACTTGCAGGGGGGAGTGCAAAATTTGCACCCTCCCCCGCAGCACCGAAAATCGGCAGGCGGTAGACGTTCGGCAGGTCCCGCCCCGCCGTGTCTTGGCGCCTCTCTACCAGCAGTATCCTTGCCTTTTCCAACGCGGCGTGGGCGTCACGCGCGCCACGAAGCGAAATGTCGCAGTCCCTTGCGGTACGCTCATGGCCGGGCCAGCATTTTCCTTGGTCGTCTGCTCTATCCGCTAGTTTCAGCAGCACCACCCGCGCCGTGGACGTCGGGACGAGCCCAGCTGCGATCACCCGCCATGCCCAGGCCGTGGCAGCGGCGCTCAAAACCCATCCCCTTCCCCGAGTTCGAGAGCCTGCTGCGCGCGAAGCTCGCGAACGGACAGCCCGAGCCGCGCTGCCTCAAGCTCTTCTTTTTTGCTGGGACGGCCCCGCGTGGGCCGCTTAGCTGTGTCTCCGCTGGCCTGATCCATGAAGCGCGCCAGCGCATCCAGCCGCACCATTCGGCGCCCGCCAAGCGAGTATGTGGGAATGGGAAATTTCCCGGCTGTCAGCCGGTTACGTGAAGTCTGATCTGCCCAGTTGAAGGCGGCACGGCCGGCCTCGATCGCAAGAATGGACGCGCGCCCAGGGAAAAGGCCCTGCAGAAAAACGAGAGTTTGATTTTGAGAAGACACGATGCACCTTTCGCGTTCCTCGACTCACCCCAAGAGGATAAGTCGATAACGCGGCTAGCCCGCTCTGGGCTTCGTGCATCGCTGTCGGGGCGCAGGCTGTTTGCAGGCCTATTAGTGCGCGACGTGGGTTCCATTCAATGAAAGGGCTGCCACCCTCCAAACCACCACACCCGGTCAGGCATTCGCAGGCATCCACTCTTCGGCCTTTTCCACACCCCCAGGTCGCCGCTTGCTGGAAATATGGCCGGTTCCGCGCACCCCGCCGGTCATAGCCGGAATAGCAGGTTTCGGATCGCCACCCTCCCCTGCGGATGCTCTTTGGTCAGTGCTAAGCCCGCCTGACGAAAAAAAGTATACCCGGCCTACCCGGCCGCGGTCAATGAAACCGTCCGGGAAAATTTGGGAAAATTTTGTGAGAAAATTTAGGTATGAATGGGTACGGAACAGTATACCAATTCATCCTAAGTTATTGATTTTATTGTGGTGCGGGAGGGGGGACTCGAACCCCCACGGATTTCTCCGCTGGAACCTAAATCCAGTGCGTCTACCAATTCCGCCACTCTCGCGGCTCGGCCGCAAAACCATCAACCGATAAGTGTAATATAATCAAAGCGATGCTGTCACCCAAGCCCGCCCGGCATCCCGCC
>JAJZRT010000126.1 GCA_021802595.1 Pseudomonadota bacterium | reverse complement strand
ATCGCCCGGACCCAGCACCGCAAGAGTGTGCCGCGTCAGCGCCTCGCCGTCCAAGCGGGCATCGCCCTCGAAGACATAGACGAAGGCATTGTGCGTATCGCGCAGGGGGTGGCGGAAACGCGCGCCGGCCTCGAGGCTGACGTCGAGATAGAGAACATCGGTGGCGGGATCGTCGATGACGCCGCGTTTGCCGCCCAGCTCGCCGGCCAGCACGCGCACCCGGAATCCGTCGCCGGCCACCTCGGGGATGGCCGCCGCCGAGAATTCCTGATAGGCCGGTGCGGACATCTTTTCACGCGCCGGCAGATTGATCCAGAGCTGGAAACCGCGCATCAGGCCGTTGGTCTGCTGCGGCATTTCCGAATGGATGACGCCGCTCGCCGCCTTCATCCACTGTGCGCCGCCGGCCTTGAGATCGCCCCGGTTGCCCATGCTGTCGCAATGCTCCATGTGGCCGTCGAGCATGTAGGTGAAGGTGATGAAGCCGCGGTGCGGGTGGTCCGGAAAACCGGCAATGTACTCGTCCGGGTTGTCGCTGCCGAAGTGGTCCAGCATCAGGAAGGGATCCAGGTTGCGCAGCGCCGGCGTACCGATGCTGCGATGTACCGTGACGCCAGCGCCTTCGGATACCTCGAAAGCGGGCACGAGTTGGCGGATGGGTCGCAGGGGCATGGGGCTTTTTGTGTACTTTGGCGGATGATGGCTCGGGAAGGCGCCGATTTCAAACGCCCCCTGCGCGCAGCGGTTCAGGCGCCGCGGTAGATGAAATCTCGCCTGAACGGGTAGTTCGGCTGCATGCCGTCGACAGACTTGCCGGCCAGCACCTGCCACAGCTCCATCCAGCCATGGTCGAACGCGTAGGCCGAGCCCGCCATGTAGATGCGCCAGATGCGGTATTTCTGTTCGCCGATCAGCCGGCGGGCCTCGTCGGCATGCGCCTCCAGCCGGGTCACCCAGTGCCACAGCGTCCTGCCGTAATGGGGACGCAGGTTCTCGGCGTCGAGGCATTCGAGGCCGCTGCCTGCGGCACCACGCAGCACGTCGGAAGCGTGCACCAGTTCGCCCCCCGGGAAGACATAGTCCTCGATGAATTCGGCGATGCCGCTGCCGAGGCCGCTTGCCTCGGGCTCGGACGTGGTGATGCCGTGGTTGAGCACCAGTCCGCCCGGTTTCAGCAGCGCGTGGATCTTGTCGAAATAGGTGTGCAGGTTGGGGCGTCCGACGTGCTCGAACATGCCGACGCTGGCGATCTTGTCGTAGGCGTCGTGCTCGGGGACGTCGCGGTAATCCATCCGGCGCACCTCGACGCGGCCGCTCAGGCCGCGTTCGGCAATCTGCCGGCTGACATACGCGTGCTGGTCGTCCGACAGGGTGATGCCGACCGCGCGCACGCCGTAGCGCTCCGCCGCATGCAGGATCAGGCCGCCCCAGCCGCAGCCGATGTCGAGAAAGCGTTCGTCAGGCCGGAGATCGAGCTTGCGGCAGATGTGGTCGAGCTTGGCTTCCTGCGCGGCGTCCAGGCTCATGTCCGGGTTCTTGAAGTAGGCACACGAATACACCCTGCGCGCATCCAGCCACAGGCCGTAGAAATCGTTGGAGACGTCGTAGTGGTACTGGATGTTCCTGCGGTCCTTGCTGCGCGTGTGGCGCCACCACTTCCAGCCGTCCGACCCGGTTTTCGGCGAGCAGTCGCCGGCATTGCACAGGCGGTCGCCGAGCGCGAGGATGTCGCGGACATCGCCTTCCAGATCGAGGTCGCCCTCGACGTAGGCCCGCGCCAGCGCACCCAGGCTGGGGTCGGCCATGGCCTTGAGACTGGCAGCCTGGTGCAGTCGCACCCGCACCGCCGCATCACTCACCGCGCCGACCTGTTCCCCGTTCCACAATTCGACCACGAACGGCAGTCCGGATGCCTCCACCCGCCGTCGGACCTGATGAACCAGCAATTGATCCAGCATCACACCTCCTCGAAGGATGGCGGTGCATTGTCGTGGGGTTGTTCTACCGCCTGTCTATAACTTTAGGCCAAATCGACGACCAGTGCAGCGCGCGTCGTGTCGGCCAGTGTCATCGGTTCCACCGCGTAGGCAGTCAGGTCGATGCCCATGCGGATCGGGCTGCCGCCCTTGGCCGCTGCAATCGAGGTGGGGTCGAGTTCGAAGCGCAGGAAGTGCACCGACGAGGTCTTCTCCTCGTTCTCGCGCTCCAGGTCCTCGTCGGCGATGGCGTATACGCGCGGCTGGTCGGCCACCTGCACCCAGACGCGATCCTCGATGCCCTTGAGGCGGGCCAGCGCGAGCTTGCGTTCGTCCGGGTCCTGGATGCCGGCCTCCTCGAAGGTGCGCTCGGCGCGCAGCATCTCCTGGATCTGGTAGCGCATGGTCTTCTCGTCCTCGAAGATCAGCGTGACGTGGCCGCCAAGCTCGACCATGCGGCTCTTCTTGTGCGCCATGATTTCGGCGCGCATGGCGGGCCGCGCCTTGGCGTACCCCTCCAGGGTCATCAGGCTGTCGCGGGTAATCTGCGGCATGGTTTTCTCCTTGCTAGCGTTGATTCATTCGAGGCCATAGGCGATGCGCAGCAGCGTGATCGGGTGCTGTTTCTGCGCGGTGGAATCGCCCATGCCCTGCAGGATGTGACGCGCGGCGATCGCGCAGTCGGAACTGACGTAGTCGGGTTGCGGCTCGGCCATCTGGCGGAACACCGGCTTGCCGATCTTCATCGACTTGTCGAAGTATTCGCTTTTCACGCCCCAGGTGCCGTCGTGGCCGGAGCAGCGCTCGACCATCGTCACCGTGGCGCCGGCGAGCTGCAGTGCGTCGCGCGTCTTGTTGCCGATGTTCTGCACGCGCTGGTGGCACGGTACATGGTAGGCCACCTTGCCGAGCGGACCCTTGAAATCGGTCTTCAACAAACCGTCGGCGTTGCGTGCCATCAGGTATTCGAACGGATCCCACATCGCCTCCTTCACGGCCTGCACGTCGGCATCATGCGGGAACATCAGCGGCAACTCCTGCTTGTACATCAGCGTGCACGAGGGCACGGCGGTGAGGATGGCGTAGCCTTCGCGCGCCAGTTTGGCCAGGTGCGGGATGTTGGTTTCCTTGAGCCTGGCCACGGCGTCGAGGTCGCCCAGTTCGAGCTTGGGCATGCCACAGCAGGCCTCCTTCTCCACCAGCACGGCGGGGATTTCGTTGTGCGCCAGAAGCTTCAGCAGGTCGTGGCCGATGCCGGGCTCGTTGTAGTTCACGTAGCAGGTCGCGTAGATCGCCACCTTGCCGGGTGTCTTCTCGCCGGGCTTCACCGCGAAATCGTTGCGCGGCTTCGCGGTGGAACGGAATTTCGCACTGTCATATTCAGGCAACTGACGGTCCGGATGAATGTGCAGCACGCTGCCGACCAGCTTGCGGATCGGCTTGCTCTCAAGGCTGGCATTGACCGCCTGCACCACCACCGGAATCGAGGCGAGCCTGCCCATCGCGTCGGTGCTGGACAGGAGCTTGTCACGGAAGGTCGTCTCGCCCTTCTTGAATTTGATCGCCTTGGCGCGCAGCATCGTATGCGGGAAGTCGAGGTTCCACGGATGCGGCGGCACGTAGGGGCATTTGGTCATGTAGCAGAGGTCGCACAGGTAGCACTCGTCGACCACCTTCCAGTAGTCGGACTTGGCCACACCATCCACTTCCATCGATTCGGAACCGTCGACGAGATCGAACAGGGTAGGAAACGCAGTGCACAGCGACACGCAACGGCGGCAGCCGTGGCAGATGTCGAAGATGCGCTCAAGCTCGTGGTTGAGTTTTTCCTCGTTGTAGAAATCAGGGTTTCTCCAGTCGAGCGGGTGGCGGGTAGGGGCTTCGAGGTTGCCTTCTCGGGTGCTCATGACGATATTTTCTATATAATCAAAAAGTTATCCGCAAAGGGCACGAAGGAACGCGAAGCAAAGACAAAAACCCGGGCAGGCACGTTCCATTTCTGCCTCCGATTTTTCTTCGCGTTCCTTCGCGCTCTTCGCGGATAGGGCTTTGAAAGGGGCGGGCATGACCCCGCCCCGCCTGCTGGCGTTTACGCGCCCAGGCTGTCCAGGGTCTTCTGGAACTTGTTGGCGTGCGAACGCTCGGCCTTGGCCAGGGTCTCGAACCAGTCGGCGATCTCATCGAAGCCCTCCGAACGTGCATCCTTGGCCATGCCGGGATACATGTCGGTGTACTCGTGGGTTTCGCCGGCGATGGCAGTCTTCAGGTTGTCGGCGGTGGGGCCGAAGGCCATGCCGGTGGCGGGGTCACCGCACTTTTCCAGGTATTCCAGGTGGCCGTGGGCATGGCCGGTTTCGCCTTCGGCGGTGGAGCGGAACACGGCGGCGACATCGTTGTAGCCTTCGACGTCAGCCTTGGCTGCGAAGTAGAGGTAACGGCGGTTGGCCTGCGATTCGCCGGCGAACGCGGCCTTCAGATGGTCTTCGGTTTTAGAACCTTTGAGTTGCATAACCTGATCTCCTTGATTTACATGGACATGCTTTTCAGCACTGAAATTTCCACCCTTGCTGACTTACCCGGCCCTTTCAGGTATAGCAGGCCGGTCAGTGGATGAAATCCGGTTTTTAGACTAAGTCTAACACCTGAACGAAGATTAAACCCGCTGCGATGACGCTGTCAACCTCGGGTAGAGCGTGGCAGTTCCGTTCTAGCAGCTTACTGCCACGGCCTACCTCTTGCGGGTACACTCTTTTGAAATCGGAGACCCGCCATGAGTTTTGACAAGACAAAAACCGACGCCGAATGGCGCGCAGAGTTGAACCCGGAGCAATATCGCATTCTGCGTGAACACGGTACCGAACGCGCATTCACCGGGCAATACTGGGACCACCACGAGACCGGCGAGTATCGGTGCGCCGCCTGCGGTGAGCCGCTGTTTTCGTCGGCCGCCAAGTTCGACTCGGGCACCGGCTGGCCGAGCTTTTATCAGGCCCTGAACGCCGACGCCGTAGCCGAGAAATCCGACACCAGCCACGGCATGGTGCGTGTCGAGGCCCTGTGCCGCCGCTGCGGCTCGCATCTGGGCCATATCTTTCCCGACGGTCCCGCACCCTCCGGCCTGCGCTATTGCATCAACTCGGCTTCGCTGACCTTCCAGAAATCCAGACAGGATTGAGCCTTGCATATCTTTGACGCCCGCATTACGGCGATCACCCCCGCCACGCCCAGCATCCATGCCCTTCGCCTAGCCATCCCCGACGCCGGCTTCCGGTTTCTGCCGGGACAGTGGGTCGACCTCAGCATCGAGGTCGACGGCGAGACGCACACCTCGGGCTATTCCATCACCACCTCGCCCATCCACCAGGGCGAGATCGAACTGGCGATCAAGGCCAGCGCGCGCCATCCCGTGGCACGCTGGATACACGAGCGTGCCCGCGTAGGCGACCGTGTGCGCGTCAGCCAGGGGCAGGGACCCTTCGTCTATCTGCCAGAGATGAGCGACAACGTGGTGCTGATCGGCGGCGGGGTGGGCGTCACGCCGCTGCTGTCGATCTTCCGCCACGTGCGCGACGCCAGGCTGCCTGCGCAGGTGCATCTGGTTTACAGCGTGTCGGACAGCCGCGAAATCCTGTTCCGCGAAGAGCTTGAAGCGGCTGTCCTCGCGCACGACAACCTGCACGTGAGCGTCACCGTCACCCAGCCGGATGCCCAGTGGCACGGCCTCACCGGCCGCATCGACCCGGTCAAGCTGCATGCGCTCGACGTGCCGGACGACACGCTGTATTACCTGTGCGGTCCCAAGGGCATGGTCGAGGACATGAGCACCCTGCTGCATGATCTGGGCGTGCCGATGAACCGCATCATTTTCGAGAAGTGGTGGTAGGTCGATTCGACCATTAAGCAAATCCCGTGATCCGTGTATGGTTGCCGGCACGCCATCCGAATGGAGAACTCCCATGCGTCCCGCCCCCATGATCGCCGCCCTGGTCTTCTGCACGTCTGCGCTGGCAGGCCCCAAAGATGTCGTCCGCCCCTACCCGGCGCAGAAAGTCGGTGCCGACACCTACGTCATCCACGGCCCCCAGGGCGTACCCTCGGTCGCCAACCAGAGCTTCATGAACAACCCGGCCTGGGTCGTCACGAAAGAAGGGGTCGTGGTGATCGACCCCGGCTCCAGCGTCCAGGTCGGCCGCATGGTGGTGGCCCAGATCCGCAAGACAACCGGCAAGCCGGTCACCCACGTATTTGACACCCACGTCCACGGCGACCACTGGCTGGGCAACCAGGCCATTCTGGAAGCCTGGCCGAACGCCATGCTCATCGCCCATCCCGACATGATCAAGCAGGCCCGGAACGGCGCCGACGTCTTCTGGATCAAGCTGATGTCGGACATGACCGGCGGCTATACCGACGGCACCCATGCCGTGATTCCCACCGTTGCGGCGGCCGACGGCCAGGAATTCCGGATCGGCGGCAAGACCTTCCGCATTCATTCCTCGACCGATGCGCACAGCAAGACCGACCTGATGATCGAGATGGTGGAGGACCGCATTCTGTTCACTGCGGACAACGTGCTGAACCACCAGGTGATGAATATCCGCGATGGCACGTTCAAGGGCGTGATGAAGGCCACCGACCGGGCACTGGCCCTCAATGCTGCGCTCTACGTTCCCGGCCATGGCAAGACGGGCAACCGCAAGTTTGTCGAAGACCAGAAAGCCTGGTTCGCCACGCTGATGGTCGAAGTGCGGCGCATGTACAACGAAGGCAAGAGCGACTACGAGATGAAGCCGGTCGTCGCCGAGAAGCTCAAGGCCTACAAGAACTGGGCGGAGTGGGATTCCAACCTGGGGCCACAGATCAGTCTGGCGATTCTGGAAGTCGAGCAGGAATAATCGGGATAGGGGCGGCCAGACAATCCTGACCGGTCCCCTCCCACACCACCCGGCATTCGGGTCCGCACCGGGCGGTTCGAGAAGTTGAGGTTATGAGAGGCGTGGCACGCCGAGCCGCTCGAAGTATGCATTATTCAGCACACGATGTATTTCCGACCGGCTGGTGCGCCACCAGCGCCGGCCGTGGCCGGCGATCTTCGCGGCCAGATCCTGGTTCGCACCGAGGGCGCACAGTTCCCGGAACATCGTGGTGCCACGCCGCCACTGCTTCAATTGCAGTGCGCGTAGCCTTCGGCGCAGCCACGCATCCAGCGCATGAAACACCTGGGGGTCTGCGCCAGATGGAAGTAAGCCTTCCAGCCTGGGATGTACTTGCGTAGCTGCTCCACCACTTGCTCCATACTGTGGCCACCGGTACGATGCGTGATTTGCCGTATCTTCTCCTTGAACGAATCCAACGCTTTGGTAGCCACCGACCGCTTGACCTCGTCCTGGTGCCGCCAAAGGCTGTAACCCAGGAACTTGCGCCCAAATACGGGCGCAACGGCGGTCTTGGCCTCGTTCACCTTCAGATGCAGCCGGTCGTAGAGTTGGCGCAAGCCCTCCAGCACGCGCTCGCCCGCCTGCTGACTGCAAACGTAAACGTTGCAGTCGTCAGCATAGCGCACGAATCGATGTCCGCGCTTCTCCAGGTCCCGGTCGACTTCGTCCAGCAGGACGTTGGCCAGTAACGGTGACAGTGGCCCGCCTTGCGGCGTGCCCTCGTGACGGGCCATCACCACGCCGCCGTCCATGATGCCCGCGTTGAGATACCGGCGAATCAACCGAATTACGGCATCATCGCCAATCCTCTTCCGCAGGCAGTCTATCAGGACGTCGTGGTTGACCCGATCGAAGAACTTCTCCAAATCGACGTCCACGACCACCCGCCAACCGTCTTGCACGTACCGCTGTGCTTGCAGCACAGCGGTACGTGCCCGGCGGCCAGGCCGGAAGCCATAGCTGTATTCGGAGAACGTGGGATCGATCAAAGGTTGCAGTACTTGCAACAAGGCCTGCTGGATCAGTCGGTCCGTCACGGACGGGATGCCCAGTTCCCGCATACCGCCCCCAGGCTTGGGTATCTGCATCCGGCGAACCGGTTGGGGCGTGTACCGCCCGTTCAGCAGTTCATCCCGTATCTGGGGCCAGCGGGTCTTGAGTACCGCTTCCGTGTCTTTGATCGACAGGCCATCCGGCCCTGCGCTGCCGCGATTGGCTTTGACACGTTCCCATGCCAGAACCATATTGCCTCTCGCAAGCGCCTGCGCGAGCAGGCTATCTTGCCCTGCGCTTCCCGGGTCACACCGCGTGAAGCGTGTTTCATCGCTGGTTACACTGGACGCGGCTTCACCGCGCCCAGCCGGAACCCGCCCCGCAAGCGCGGGCATCTGATGCAATACACTCTCCATCGGCATGTCGTTTCACGCTTCTTCTCGTTCGGCCCTTCGCCCCCTGCCGGCAGCTACTACGGCCTCGGCTGACTTCTCGCTCCGGCAGATGCCGTCGGGCTTTCACCCATGAGGCGAGATATCCCCAGGTAAGGACGCATGAATCGCCCCCGATTTCCTAGACACTCGTAAGCCTCTCTTCGTACTGCTTCTCATAGTCTATCGGCGAAAGCCCATTGCTGTAACTGTGGCGGCGCTTCGGGTTGTAGAACATCTCGATGTAGTCG
>JAJZRT010000125.1 GCA_021802595.1 Pseudomonadota bacterium | reverse complement strand
GCATCACTTCGCGCACGTTGATGAACGCGTTGCGATCCTTGACCCACAGCCCGGAGCGGAACTGCTGCGCGACGACGGAATGGGTGGCCAGCAATTTGTATCGTTGCGCCGCCTGTTCCGACCACGGCGCGATGTATTCGCCGATGACCAGCACCAGCAACGACAGCAGCACGCCGATCACGCCGAAATAGCCGGCCACGCGCCAGTTCGACAGCCCGGACACGCGCATCACCGCATATTCGGAGTTGCCCACCAGGCGCGACAATGCGAACAGCGTCCCGATCAGCGCAGCCACTGGCAGGATCTCGTACAGGTGTCCAGGCACGTTGAGCATCACCACAACGGCCGCCTGGCCGAGGCCGTAATGGTTGCGGCCCAGGCTGCCCAGTTCCTGGATCACGTCGAAAAACGCAAACAGCACCAGCAGCGCCAGCAGCACGAAGCCCGACGCAACCAGGACCTGCCCGCTCAGATAGCGCGCCAGCCGCCTCATGTGCGTTTTCCCCGCGGCGCGAACTGCCGGGTTCGCAGGATGAACAGGCCGACCAGGGCCGTCAGCATCACCAGATGGGGGGCCGCCATCCCGGCCCAGGGATTGAGCGTGCCCTGCGCGACCCAGGCCTGCGACAGCGACAGCAGGTTGTTGTAGACGAAGTACAGCAGCAGCGCGATCATCAGCCCGTATGAGCGGCGCGCCCGCGTGTTGACGAAACTGAGCGGGATGGCCATGACGGCGAGGATGAGCGCGGACAGGGGCACCCCCACCCGCCACAGCAGTTCGGCCCGTGCCGGCGGCGTGGCGTCGGCCAGCAGTTCTTTCAATGGCGCCTGGCGGATACCGGTTTCCTTGCCGCCCACCGGGGTCGGATCGAGCCGCATCCAGTAACGTTCGAACTGCACGATGCGGTAGTCGAGCTGACCGGGCGTCCCCTCGTACCTGCGCCCCGCCTTGAACACCAGATAGCGCGAACCGTCAGGCATCTCGATGTGATTGCCCTCGCGCGCCACCACCAGGCCGAGCTGGCCGTCGATGCGCGACTGCATGAACACGTTGCGCACGATGCCGGTCAGCGGGTTCAGCGATTCCACGTAATAGACACGCTGGCCTCCACTGGCTTCGGCGAACATGCCGGGCGCGATCAGCGAACTTTCGCTGCGGCTGCGCAGGTCCTGGCGATATTCGAACTTCTTGGTCTGTGCCCACGGATTGAGCGTCAGCGTGATCAGCAGGATGACCAGCGAAAACGGCACAGCGAACGCCAGGACCGGCCGCGTCCATTGCGTGAGCGAGAGACCGGCATTGAACCAGATCACCATTTCGCTGTCTCGCCACATGCGCGACAAGGGCAGCAGCACACCCGCAAACAGGGCGATTGTCATCAAGACCGGCAGAAAAAACAGCAGCGAGAAGCCGAGAAAGGAGAAAACCGCCTCGTTGGCGAGTTCGCCGCGCGCCACGTCACCGAGCAGGCGAATGAACAGCACCACCAGCGCGATTGCGACCAGCACCGTCAGCACGGCCCCGGTGGTAAGCGTCATCTCGCGGGTCAGTGCGCGGCGATAGAGCATGGGCATACCTGGAAATCGTTCGAGTCACGAACGTGCTTTTGACATTCCAGCGTGCCCGCGCCAATAATCGACACATCGGCAAATTGTATTTTTTCGAGCACAGCCATGGAAAACAAGGAAATCGAACTTGAATTTAGCATAAAAAGCGGTGCCCCCGAAAAGCAGCGCACCGCCTGTGTGGTCGTCGGCGTGTTCGAAAGCCGCAGGCTGTCGGGCCCGGCCATCGACATCGACCGCGCCAGCGACGGCTACCTGTCGGACATCCTGCGCGGCGGCGACATGGAAGGCAAATCAGGCAGCACGCTGCTGCTGCACAATGTCCCCAACATCCTGGCCGACCGCGTGTTGCTGGTCGGCCTCGGCAAGGAGCGCGAGTTCCACGAAAAAGCCTACCGCGACGCCATCGCCGGCGCGGTGAAAACCCTGCGCGACACCGGTTCGATGGAAGCCGTCATCACGCTTTCCGAAATCCCGGTGAAGAAGCGCGACGTCACCTGGAACATCGAACAGGCGGTGGTCGCCGCGCACGATGCGCTGTACCGCTTCGACCGGCTGAAGAGCAAACCCGGCGAGGCGCGCCGCCCGCTCAAGCGCGTGGTCTTCGCCGTGTCGCGGCGCGGCGAGCTGAAATTCGGCGAGACCGGCCTGGCGCGCGGACTGGCCATTGCCCACGGCATCCATCTCGCCAAGGACCTGGGCAACACGCCCTCCAATATCTGCACACCCGAATATCTGGCTGCCGAGGCAAGGAAAGTGGCCAAGATCCACGGCTTCGGCTGCGAGATCCTTGATTATGCAGCCTGCGAGAAGCTGGGCATGGGCTCCTTCCTGTCGGTCGGCAAGGGCAGCGACAAGCCGCCGCGCTTCATCGTGCTGAAGCACGAAGGCGGCAGCAAGGGCGACAAACCCGTGGTGCTGGTCGGCAAGGCGGTCACTTTCGACGCCGGCGGCATCTCCCTCAAGCCGCCCGCCGAAATGGACGAGATGAACTACGACATGAGCGGCGGCGGTGCCGTCATCGGCACCTTCCGCGCCATCGGCGAACTTGGGCTGCCGCTGAACGTCGTCGGCCTCATCCCGGCCTGCGAAAACATGCCGGACGCGAACGCCAACAAGCCGGGCGACATCGTCAAATCGATGTCCGGCCAGACTATCGAAATTCTCAACACCGATGCCGAAGGCCGCCTGATTCTGTGCGACGCCCTGACCTACGCCGAGCGCTTCGAGCCCGACGCCGTAGTCGACCTGGCCACCCTCACCGGCGCCTGCGTGATCGCGCTCGGCGCCCACCCCAGCGCGCTCTACAGCAACCACGACCCGCTGGCGCGCGAAATCGAACATGCCGCCGATCATGCCTGGGACCGCGTCTGGCGCATGCCGCTGTGGGACGACTACCAGGAGCAGCTGAAGAGCAGCCTCGCCGACATGGCCAACATCGGCGGCCGCCCTGCCGGCTCGATCACCGCGGCCTGCTTCCTGTCGCGCTTCGCCAAGAAATACCATTGGGCGCATCTCGACATCGCCGGCACCGCCTACAAGGGGGGCCGCGAAAAAGGCTCGACCGGGCGGCCCGTGTCGCTGCTGGTGCATTTCCTGTTGAACCGCACCCAGAAGTAAGCGGCAGCCGTGACCGAGATCACCTTCTACACCTTCGCCGACGACCCGCTCGACGTCGCCCGCCGCGTCGCCGCCAAGGCGTACGGCCAGGGCAAGCAGGTGATGATCTATACCCCCGACCCGGCGACGGCCAATGCCATCGACCGCTTGCTGTGGACCACGCCTGCGCTGGGTTTCGTGCCACACTGCCGCGACAGCGACGCGCTGGCCGGCGAGACGCCGGTGCTGATCGGCGCCAATGCCGACGCCCTGCGCCAGGCCGACGTGATGATCAACCTGCATACCGAACAGCCGCCCGCCTTTGCACGCTTCGAGCGCCTGGTCGAAATCGTTGGCCAGGACGACGCCGGGCGCGAGCAGGGCCGCGCGCGTTACCGTTTCTACCAGACGCGCGGCTACGCCCTCAAGACGCATGACTTGCGCCAGACCGCCGGATAGGAGGCCCTCCATGAGCGACAGTCCCCTGTTGAGCAAGATGGACGCACTGCTGAAGAAGCATCGTGGCGGCGCCGAGGGCAGCCAGGGCGAGCCCGCGCCCCCGGCTTCGGAGCCGGTGGCACCGCCCGCCGCCTGGCTGCCGGTATTGACCCAGGTGATCGAGCGCGGCACGCCCCCCGTAGCGCCGGCATCTCCCGCCCCGGCTGCGGCCATGCCGCCCCCGCTGCCGGTTGCCCCCGCCACCCAATCCGAACCGCCTGCCCCCGCTGCCAGGGTTAGCGATACGCTGGCCGAACAATTGATGAGCGAACTGGCGCCCCGTTTGTCCGAGGTCATGGAAAAACAGGTCGCTGCCGAGTTGCGCAAGAATATCGACCAGACCGTATCCAGCCTGCTCAGCCAGCTTGACGTCAACGTCAGGGAAATCGTGCGCGACGCCGTAGCCGAAAAACTCAAGCAGCCGCGCGATCCCTCAAGTTGAAGCCTCAGTTTCCGCGGCGCTCTGGGACTTGTCCCGGGTTTTTGGGATAATGGCGGCTTTGCCCGCACGCCATGGAACTCGCCAAATCCTTCGAACCGGCCGACATCGAGAAACGCTGGTACGCCCAGTGGGAAAGCGCCGGCTATTTCAAGGCGGGTGACCGGCCCGGCGCCCCCGCCTACTGCATCATGTTGCCGCCGCCCAACGTCACCGGCACGCTGCACATGGGGCACGCCTTCCAGCACACGCTGATGGACGCGCTCACGCGCTACCACCGCATGCTGGGCGACAACACGCTGTGGCAGCCGGGCACCGATCACGCCGGCATCGCGACGCAAATAGTTGTCGAACGCCAGCTCGATGCGCAGAAGATCTCGCGCCACGACCTCGGACGCGAAAAATTCCTGGAAAAAGTGTGGGAATGGAAGGAGCATTCCGGCTCCACCATCACCCGCCAGATGCGCCGGCTGGGCACCAGCCCCGACTGGAGCCGCGAGCGCTTCACCATGGACGAAGGCCTGTCGAAGGCCGTCACCGAAGTGTTCGTGCGACTCTACCGCGAAGGCTTGGTCTATCGCGGGAAAAGGCTGGTGAACTGGGATCCGGTTCTCGGCACGGCGGTGTCCGACCTCGAAGTCGTGAGCACCGAGGAAGACGGTTTCATCTGGGAAATCAACTATCCGCTCGAAGACGGCTCAGGCTTCCTGACCGTCGCCACGACCCGCCCCGAGACCCTGCTCGGCGACACCGCCGTCGCCGTCAATCCGGCAGACGAGCGCTACGCGCACCTCATTGGCAAGCAGGTGCGCCTGCCGATCGCCGAGCGCAGCATCCCCGTCATCGCCGACGACTACGTCGACCGCGAATTCGGCACCGGCGTGGTCAAGATCACGCCCGCCCACGACTTCAACGACTGGCAGGTCGGCCAGCGCCACAAGCTGGTGGCGATCAGCGTGCTGACGCTCGACGCGAAGATGAACGAGCTGTGTCCCACCGAGTACCAGGGTCTCGACCGCTACGACGCGCGCCAGAAACTGCTCGACGAACTCCAGGAAAAAGGTCTGCTCGTCTCGGCCAAGCCGCACAAGCTGATGATCCCCCGCGGCGACCGCACCCACGCCGTGATCGAGCCGATGCTCACCGACCAGTGGTTCATGAGCATGGAAGGCCTGGCGAAGCAGGGCCTCGCCGCGGTCGACTCGGGCGACCTGAAATTCGTGCCGGAGAACTGGACCACCACCTACCGCCAGTGGCTGGAGAACATCCAGGACTGGTGCGTGTCGCGCCAGCTGTGGTGGGGCCACCGCATCCCGGCGTGGTACGACGCCGACGGCAATTTCTACGTCGCGCATACCGAAGACGAGGCCCGCAAGCAGGCCGGCGGCCGCGAGCTGACGCAGGACAACGACGTGCTCGATACCTGGTTCTCGTCCGCACTGTGGCCCTTCTCGACGCTGGGCTGGCCGGAGCAGACGCCCGAGCTCGAGCGCTATCTGCCCACCTCGGTGCTCGTCACCGGCTTCGACATCATCTTCTTCTGGGTCGCCCGCATGGTGATGATGTCGCTGCACTTCACCGGCAAGGTGCCGTTCCGAGAAGTCTACGTCACCGGCCTGGTGCGCGACTCCGAAGGCCAGAAGATGAGCAAGTCGAAGGGCAACGTGCTCGACCCGATCGACCTCATCGACGGCATTGGCGTCGACGACCTGGTCGCCAAACGTACCCAGGGCCTGATGAACCCCAGGCAGGCCGCCAGCATCGAGAAGCGCACCCGCAAGGAATTCCCGGCGGGCATCGCCGCCTACGGCACAGATGCCCTGAGATTCACCTTCGCCAGCCTCGCCACGCACGGCCGCGACATCAAGTTCGACCTGCAGCGCGCCGAGGGCTACCGCAACTTCTGCAACAAGCTGTGGAACGCGACCCGCTTCGCGCTGATGAACCTGGAAGGCCACGACTGCGGCCAGGACGCCAGTCAGGGGTTGGAATTCTCGGACGCC
This sequence comes from Pseudomonadota bacterium, assembly GCA_021802595.1. Next base: position 2,514 of record JAJZRT010000125.1, on the reverse strand, counting down.
GACTGCTGGATCGCCGCACGCCTGCAACAGGCCGTCGCCGACGTCCGCGATGCCTTCGCCGCCTACCGCTTCGACCAGGCCGCGCGTGCGGTCTACGAGTTCGTGTGGGATGAATACTGCGACTGGTATCTGGAACTCGCCAAGGTGCAACTCAACAACGGCACGCCCGAGCAGCAGCGCGCCACCCGCCGTACCCTCGCCACGGTGCTGGAAACCACGCTACGCCTCGCCCATCCCATCATTCCTTTCATCACCGAGGAACTGTGGCAGAAGGTCGCCCCGCTCGCCGGCGTTCAAGGCGAGAGCATCATGCTCGCCGCCTATCCGCTGATCGATGAAACGCAGCGCCATCCCGACAGCGTCGCGCGCATCCAGTTGCTGAAGGAACTGGTCAACGCCTGCCGCACCCTGCGCGGTGAAATGAACCTGTCGCCGGCGCAGCGCGTGCCGCTGGTGATCGAGGGTGACGCCGTCGTGATTGGTGCGCTGGCGCCGTATATCAGCGCGCTTGGCAAGCTCTCCGAAGTCAGCGCTGTGGCCACACTGACCGACGCCGACGCCCCGGTGGCCCTGGTTGGCGACATGCGCCTGATGCTGGTGGTGGCCATCGACAAGGACGCCGAGCGCGCCCGCCTGTCCAAGGAAATCGCCCGCATCCAGAACGAGATCAGGAAAGCCGAAGCCAAGCTCGCCAATCCCGGTTTCGTCGACAAGGCGCCGGCTGCGGTGGTGCAACAGGAGCAGGCGCGGCTGGCCGACTTCGCGGCCATGTTGCAGAAACTGGAGGCGCAGCACTTGCGGCTGGGGTGATTCCCTTTTTGTTGCACTCCCGTATCACGCCAACTGAAACACCAATAAAAAAGCCGGGGTCATTCGACCCCGGCTCCTAATCAGCCTAGCTGCTGCTGAAGATTACATCTTCCAACTGTACTGGATACCCAACGAATCCTGATACATCTCAATTTTGTTTTTCGTGCTGCCCGTCGGGAAGTACATATTATCCGCACCCACCACATCATTCTTGAAGCCATGCATGTAGGCCATGGTGAGTTCGTTGCCAGTAGCCAGCGTATAGGTGAAACCCAAGGTTACGTGGTCTTTGATCACACCAGGGGCGATAGAGTTGAAGGTCACGTCCTTCGTACCGATAGGATTGTCTCCATGGTTATAGCCGGCGCGCAGTATCAGATTCTGATTGTAATTGTATTCGGCACCGAGCTTCCACACGTTGATGTCCTGCCAGCCAAAGCCAATGCCGTTGCTTCCGCCCAGGCACTGCGCACCGACCCCCGGGCCGAAGGGCAAAGTGGGCACACACGCAGGCGGCTGACTGGTGTTCGACACCGAAGCCACGCCCGAATAGTTGATGCGCTGATAATCCAGCGCCAGCTTGACCACGGGAGTTGCCTGCCAAGCCACGCCAAGGTTGTAGTTTTCAGGGATATCGAAATCGCCTTGTTGAGCGAAAAGGCCTTTGTATTTTGAGAACTTATCGAAGTTCATCTTCGATGCATAGGCTGCCCCAATGGTCACGGTCGGCGTGATCTTGCCCATGTAGCCCACGCGCACACCATATCCAAAGGAGTCGTCATATCCACGATTCGACAGGCTGGCAGGGTCCGTTGAAATTGCGGAGAAAGCCTGCAAGCCTTCCGCCTTGAAGCGCTGGTAGCCGATCAGCGGGGAGATACCGATGGAGTGGTTGGGCGCAACCTTGTAAGCCGCTGTAGGAGCAACAATCAACTGCATCAGATCCACGCCAAGACGGCCTTGGCCGCACAGCATATTGCCAGGTTGCCCATTGGCTGCGCCGCCAGCACAATTACCCAAATCAGTTTGCCCGGAAGGATAATTGGTATTCATGCCGCCATTGCCATACACGGTCACACCCAACGCCAGATCGCTGCTCATCATGTGGTTGTAGCCGAATTCGGGAATAACGAAGTAGTTGGAGTCGCTCTCCGCACTCCCCGGCAAGCCACCATCAGGGCGGGAAAACTTGCGACGCGGGCTAAACAGGTCCGCACCCAGATCAAGGCGGTTGCCCACAAAGGCAGCGGCTGCAGGGTTATTGGCGCCAAAGAACGCATCGTCGGTATTGGTGGTGGCAGCGCCACCCATGCCCTTGGCCTTCATGCCATAGCCATGCGAAAAGTAACCGTTGGTGGCGTAGGCGCTGCCGGCCAGACCAGCCAGCGCCATGAATGCGAATACGCGGGTGAATTTCATTGATGTCTCCTTATGGGCAAAATTACTACAGATCAACTTATTGTATGACCTGCCCAGAAGGCTACGCGCGCGCTAGCGCCAAGACAAGTCGGCAGACGCTACCCGACGAATAATCCCAACCGGATGTGGTACAAAAGACACATAAAAAAGAGCCGAAGTCATTCGGCTCTCAGACTGCTGACAAAGCCCCCACGAGCTGGGGGCTTTGTGTTTGAATCGAGGGCATGCTCAAACCGCCTGCCCCGCACCAGTACCGGCTGGAAATGGTCACCCTCGAAGAGCTGG
>JAJZRT010000124.1:5730-8649 GCA_021802595.1 Pseudomonadota bacterium | reverse complement strand
GACATGCCCTGCGCCTTGAGATCGGCCAGGGTACGGTCGAACGAGCCCTCCCACAGCGGCATGCCGTGCGACAGCATGCGGCGGCGGTTGCGGTGGGCAAAGCTCTCTTCCGCCACGTTGACCAGCTTGAAATAGCTGGAGAATGCACGCACCACCAGCTCCACCTTGGCGGCGGGCATGGCGTCGATCATCGCCATCAGCTCGGTGCGGCGCTGCTGGTCTTCCTGCTGCTGGAGTTCGGCAAAGCCGCGGCGCAGGGTTTCCACCGCCTCGAACACATCTTCGCCGGCGAACTGCAGCAGTACCTGGCCGAGCAGGGTGCCCAGCAGCTTGACCTGGGCACGCAGGTGGTCATCCGTCAGGAGAGTTTCGGGTGCATTCATGGGAGAAAAGCGGGTTTGTTTATTGCGGCAAAGCTGATTATTTTCTCATATCGGGGCGCATCACCCAACCGCGCGGCGGGCGTTGCGGAACATCCGCAGCCATGGGCTGTCGCCGGTCATGTCGTCCGGCCGCCACGACAGCTGCGCGGCACGGTAGACCCGCTCGGGATGCGGCATCAGGATGCTGAAGCGTCCGTCCGGTGTGGTGAAGCCGGTCAGGCCGCCGGCCGAGCCATTGGGATTCAGCGGATAGACCTCGGTCGGCGCACCACGGTGATCGACGTAGCGCAAGGTCGGCTGCACCTGCGCGGCATGCGCCGCGTCACGGAAAACGACCCGCCCTTCGCCGTGCGACACCACGATCGGCATCGTCGAGCCGGCCATGCCGGTAAAAAACAGCGACAGCGAATCGAGCACCTCGACCTGCACAAAACGCGCCTCGAACTGTTCCGACAGGTTGCGCTCGAAGCGCGGCCAGGCGGTCGCGCCGGGAATCAGGTCATGCAGCTGGCTCATCATCTGGCAGCCGTTGCAGACGCCCAGGGCGAAGCTGTCGGCACGGTGGAAGAAGGCGGAAAACTCGTCGCGCGCGCGCGGGTTGAACAGGATCGACCTGGCCCAGCCGCCGCCCGCACCGAGCACGTCGCCGTAGCTGAAGCCGCCGCAGGCAGCGATCCCGGTGAAGTCGCTGAGGCTGGCCCGGCCGGAAAGAATATCGCTCATGTGCACGTCGACGGCGGCAAAGCCGGCTGCATCGAAAGCCGCCGCCATTTCGACCTGGCCATTGACGCCCTGCTCCCGCAGCACCGCCACCCGCGGACGGGCACCGCGGGCGATGAAGGGCGCGGCGACGTCCTCGTTGACATCGAAACTCAAGGCATAGCGCTGGCCGGGGTCGGCTGCGTCGGCATGCAACGCGAACTCCTGCTCGGCGCACGCCGGGTTGTCGCGCAGCCTGGCCATCTCGTGGCTGGTGCGTGCCCACGCGCGCTTCAGGTCGGTGCGCGCCTCGTCGATGACCACCCGCTCGCGGCGCGACACGCGCACACGGTCGCTCGCGACCGGTTCGCCGATGATGTAGAACTCGCCGCGCAGGCCGGCGTCGAAGAAGGCCTGCATCACGGCCTGGGTGTCGCCTCGACGGACCTGCAGCACGGCCCCCGCCTCCTCGCTGAACAGCACGTTGAAAATGCGCTCGGAATAGCCGCGCGGGTCGCGCATGTCCGGCTCGGGCACGCCGTCGTCCTCGGCGTCGTGGCGGATCTTCTCCGAGCACAGCTCGTCGACGTCGACCTCCACGCCGCAATGGCCGGCAAAAGCCATCTCGCACAGGGTGGCGAACAGGCCGCCGTCGGAGCGGTCGTGGTAGGCAAGCAGCTTGCCCGCGGCGTTGAGCGCCTGCACGGTATCGAAAAAGGCCTTGAGCGCCTCGGCCGCCGGCGCATCCGGGCAACAGTCGCCGACCTGCTTGTAGGCCTGTGCGAAGCTCGACGCGCCGAGGCGGTTCTTGCCGCGCCCAAGGTCGATCAGGATGAGGTCGGTATCACCGGCGTCGGTGCGCAACCGAGGCGTCAGATGCCGCGTCGCGTCAGGCGTCGTCGCGAAGGCCGAGATCACCAGCGAGATCGGCGAGGTCACCGTCTTCTGCTCCGCGCCCTCCTGCCACACGGTCTTCATGCTCATCGAATCCTTGCCGACCGGGATCGATACGCCCAGTGCCTGGCAATAAGTCGAGACTGCCGCCACGGTATCGAACAGCGCGGCGTCCTCACCGGGATGGCCGGCTGGCGCCATCCAGTTGGCCGAAAGCTTGACCTGGCCGAGCCCGTCGACGCGTGCGGCGGCCAGGTTGGTAAGCGCCTCGGCGATCGCCATGCGCCCCGACGCCGGGGCATCGATCAGCGCCAGCGGCGCCTTCTCGCCGATCGAGAAGGCCTCGCCCTGCGTCGTCCGGTAGCCTGCTAGCGTCACGGCACAATCCGCGACCGGAACCTGCCATGGCCCGACGCACTGGTCGCGCGCAGTCAATCCTCCGACCGTGCGGTCGCCGATCGAGATCAGGAACATCTTCGACGCCACGCCGGGCATCGCCAGCACGCGATAGACCGCATCCCTGAGGTCGATGCCGTCGAATGCGAGCGGCGCCGGCATGGCCGGCTGATGCGCAACGTCGCGCGTCATCTTCGGCGGCTTGCCGAGAATGACGTCGAGGCTGACGTCGACCGGCGTGTTGCCGAAATGGCTATCGCTCACCAGCAGATGATTTTCCGCGGTGGCCTCACCCAGCACCGCAAACGGGCAACGCTCGCGCTCGCAGATGGCGCGGAATTCGGCGAGGCGACCCGGCGGAATCGCCAGCACGTAGCGCTCCTGCGCCTCGTTGCACCAGATTTCGCGTGGCGACATGCCGGACTCCTCCGACGGGACGGCGCGCAGTTCGAAGCGGCCGCCCTTGCCGCCGCCGTGGACCAGTTCAGGCAGCGCGTTCGACAGGCCGCCCGCGCCGACGTCGTGGATCGAGAGAATGGGATTCGCC
>JAJZRT010000124.1:0-5720 GCA_021802595.1 Pseudomonadota bacterium | reverse complement strand
CAGCTGCCAGCAGCGGTCGATGACCTCCTGCGCGCGCCGTTCCATCTCCGGATTGCCGCGCTGCACCGAATCGAAATCGAGGTCGGCGGCATTCGCCCCCGTATCCATCGACGAGGCCGCGCCGCCGCCGAGCCCGATCAGCATGCCCGGGCCGCCCAACTGGATCAGCAAGGTGCCGGTTGGCAGCATTTTCTTGTCGACGTGGTCGGCACGGATGCTGCCGACGCCGCCGGCCAGCATGATCGGCTTGTGATAGCCGCGCCGCTGACCGGAAACCGTCTCCTCGAAGGTGCGGAAATAGCCGGCGAGATTGGGCCGGCCGAATTCGTTGTTGAACGCCGCCGCGCCGATCGGGCCTTCCAGCATGATGGCCAGAGGGGTGACGATGCGGTCGGGCTTGCCATAGGCGTCCGTTTCCCACGGCTGGCCATGGCCGGGAATGTTGAGGTTGGACACCGAGAAGCCGCACAGGCCCGCCTTGGGCTTGGAGCCGACACCGGTCGCGCCCTCGTCGCGGATCTCGCCACCACTGCCGGTGGCCGCGCCGGGGAAGGGCGAGATCGCCGTCGGGTGGTTGTGCGTCTCCACCTTCATCAGCACGTGGGTCAGTTCGCTGCTGTAGGCGTAGCTGCCGTCGGTGCGCGGATAGAAGCGCTGGATCTCGGCTCCCTCGATCACCGAGGAGTTGTCCGAATACGCCACGACGGTCCCCTCGGGGTGCGCCGCGTGGGTGTCGCGGATCATGCCGAACAGCGATTTCGCCTGCGCCTCGCCGTCGATCACCCAGGCGGCGTTGAATATCTTGTGGCGGCAATGTTCGGAGTTGGCCTGCGCGAACATCATCAGTTCGACGTCGGTGGGATTGCGTCCGATGCGGCTGAAGTTGTCGACGAGGTACTGGACCTCATCGTCGGACAGCGCGAGGCCCAGTTCACGGTTGGCGGCCTCGAGCGCGGCGCGGCCGCCCGCGAGGACATCGACGCTCAGCAGTTCGCGCGGCGGCACATGCTGGAACAGCTGGCGGGCCGCATCGAGCGACTCCAGCACGGCTTCCGTCATGCGGTCGTGCAGCAGAGGCAGCAGCGGCAACAGCGCCTGGCCCGACAATGCAACGCCCTGCGGGTCACGCAGGCAATAGGCCACGCCACGTTCGATGCGGCGCAACTGGGCGAGCCCGCTGTTTCGGAGAATGTCGGTCGCCTTCGACGACCACGGCGAAATCGTCCCGGGACGCGGCGTGACCAGGATCTGCACCTCACCGGGGGCGGGACGGTCGGCCGGGGTGCCGTAATCGAGCGTGCCGGCCAGCTGTTGCGCTGCCGCTGCGTCCAGTTCGGCATCCAGCTCCAGGAAATGCCAGTAGCGCGCGCTCAGGTCGCCCAGCGCCACCCCGAAACGGGCCGCCTCCTGGCGAATCTTGTCGAGTCGGAAAGCGGACAGCGCGGCACTGCCGGGGAGCGATACGATGGAAGACATGGGCGTCTTTGCAAACAGGCAAAGACGCTATTTTAGCCGATCGGAGCGCCTCGCCGGATGGGCCGGCTGGCGATCGCCGGCCCGCTTCTGCCAGATTTCGAGGCATTCGAGGCCGCAGAAATGATGGACATAGTCCTGCGCGTCCGCCACGTTGACCGCATCGGCGGGGATTTCCAGCAGGCAGACCTCGCAGCTGAGAACCGTACAGGTATCCTCGTCGGCGCAGTGCGCCACCAGCGCGCCCGCAGGATTGCGATGACGGGTATCCATGAAAACCGTCCTGCAACATCAGGATAATCTGAAGTTTAGGCTGCCCACGCCCGCTTGCAAGCCCGACGAGGAAAACATCGCCCCAGCCCTCCGGCCGGGATTCATGCCCTCCAGGGTATTAAGATGCACACACGCCCCTTCCAGGTTCCCGCGCATGCCGATCGCCCCGTCTTCCCTGACCTCGCCGCCGCTGTTTACCGCCGCCGACATCCGTGAAATCGACCGGAGCTGGGCGAGCGCCCATCCCGGGATCTCGTTGATGGAACGGGCGGGCATTGCGGCCGCCGAACTGGCGGGCACGCTGGCCAGGGAATCCGGCGACCCGGCCCTGATCCTGGCCGGCCCCGGCAACAACGGCGGAGACGCGCTGGTTGCCGCCCGGCAGCTTGCGGCACAGGGTTTCGGCGTACGCGTCGTCAGCCGCGCCGACCCCGCACGCCTGCCGCCGGATGCAGCGCGCGCCTGGAACGCATGGCGTGAAACCGGCGGGGTGATCCTGACGGACATCCCGTCGTCGTCGCGATACAGCCTCATCATCGACGGCCTGTTCGGGGTGGGACTGCAGCGTGACGTCACCGGCGGGGACGCGCGCTGGATCGCCCGGGCCAATGCCATGGCCTGCCCCCGGCTGGCGCTCGACGTGCCGAGCGGCCTCGACAGCGACAACGGGCACATCCGGGGCTGCGCCGTGCGCGCCGACCACACGCTGACCTTTCTCGGCCTCAAGCCCGGGCTGCTGACCGCCGACGGGCCGGACCATGCCGGCATCCTCCATCTCGACACGCTTGGCGTCGAACCGGACATGCTGCCCGCCGTCGCCGGCATCGCGCTGACCCGGCTGGAGGCGCGCCATCGCCTGCCGCCACGCCCGCGCAACAGCCACAAGGGCATCTTCGGCCATGCGGGCGTGGCCGGCGGTGCGCAAGGCATGGTGGGGGCGGCGCTCCTCGCCGGACGTGCGGCGCTGGCGTACGGCGCAGGTGCGGTCACGCTGGGCGTGCTCGATGCGCGCGTGGCGGTCGACTATGGCGAACCGCGCCTGATGTTCGCTCCGCCGGAACGCCTGGTCGCCGCGCCGCTCGACGTACTGGCGCTCGGCCCGGGTCTGGGCCAGACCGCGCAGGCACGCGCCCTGCTCGAAACGGCGCTCGCCTCGACCGGCCCGCTGGTCCTGGATGCCGATGCCCTGAACCTGCTGGCAGGCGACCGGGCCCTGGGCGAAACGGCGGCGCGACGTACCGCGCCAACGCTGCTGACACCACACCCCGGCGAGGCCGCGCGTCTGCTCGCCTGCGGCACGGGCGACGTGCAGGCCGACCGGATCGCCGCGGCCAGCACGCTCGCCCGCCGTTTCTGCGCCCACGTCGCCCTCAAGGGCGCCGGCACCGTCGTCGCCCATCCACAGGGCCGCTATGCGATCAACACGACCGGCGGCCCGCATCTGGCGCAGGCCGGCTCGGGCGACCGCCTCACCGGGATCGTGGTGGCCCTGCTCGCTCAGGGCATGGCGCCGGACGACGCGCTCGAAGCTGCCGTCTGGCTGCACGGCAGCGAATCTTCTATTTTGTCAGCAGCGATTTGACGATGCGCTTCAGCGCATCCAGCGCCGCGTCGGGCGTGGCGTCGAATTGCGCGCGCACGATGGCGCCGTCGATGGCCAGCGCGATCGCCTGTGCCAGCTTGGCGCGCTGGCGCGAGGCCGGCAGCACGGCGGCGATGGCGGCGGCCACGGCGGCCTTGTGCGCGCGCGCGATGTCGACGACCTCGGGCAGGCTGCCGGCGAGTTCGCCCACGCTGTTGATGAAGGCGCAGCCGCGGTAGCCCGGGTCGCGCAGCCACTCCCCCACCGCCGGCACGATGGCGTCCGGCCCGCCGCCGTGGCGTGCCATCGCCTCGGCGAACCAGGTCAACCAGCGCTGGTGGCGGTATTCGAGGTAGGCGCGGATCAGATCGTTCTTGCTGGGGAAATGCCGGTAGAAGGTGAGCTTGGCCACGCCCGATTCGGCGATGACGCGGTCGATGCCGGTGGCGCGCACGCCGTCGCGGTAGAAAAGATCGTGCGCGGTATGCAGGATGCGGTCGCGGGCGGAAGGCGCGTCGGAGGCCTGGGGAGCGGATGCCATGCCGACAGTGTAGACAGATCTGTCTACACTGACTAGACTGGGTCCATGTAGACAGGTCTGTCTACCTCTACCCGGGAGAACCCATGGAAACCAAACCGCCCCTTCCCCCTTTCACCGACGGCAGTGCCCGACAGAAGGTTCGCATGGCCGAGGATGCCTGGAACACGCGCGACCCCGCGCACGTGGTGCGGGTGTACACGGAAGACACGCGCTGGCGCAACCGCGCCGAATTCCCGGTCGGCCGCACGGAAGTGCAGCGTTTTCTCGAACGCAAGTGGGCGCGCGAACTCGACTACCGCCTGATCAAGGAGCTGTGGGCCTGCGCCGGCAACCGCATCGCGGTGCGCTTTGCCTACGAATGGCACGACGACTCGGGCCAGTGGTACCGCTCGTACGGCAACGAGAACTGGGCATTCAACGAACAAGGCTTCATGACGCACCGCCATGCGAGCATCAACGACCTGCCGATTGCGGACACTGAGCGCAAGTTCTTCTGGCCGCTGGGCCGCCGTCCGGACGAGCATCCGGGACTGAGCGACCTGGGCTTGTAAACGTCATTGGAGGCAACGACCATGCACGATGCAGACACCCCGACCCTGCTGCACCCGGGCGAAATCGAGGCGCAACGCCGCTTCCACGGCGGACCGACCTGGGACGCGGCGCGGCTGGCAGCAATGCTGCGCGACCGCCTGCCGCCTGCGCTGGCAGGTTTCCTGGAAGGCCAGCCGTTCTTCTTTCTGGCTACGGCCAATGCACGCGGGGAATGCGACTGCAGCTTTCGCGGATGCGAATCCAATGCCTCGGGCGAGCCCTATCCCCTGCTGCGGGTTCTGGACGAACGCACGCTGGTGTTCCCCGATTTCAGCGGCAACAGGCTCTACAACTCGCTCGGCAACCTCCTGGCCAATCCGCACGTCGGCCTGCTGTTCGTCGACTTCCAGCAGCGGATGCGCATGCGGGTGAACGGTCACGCGTGCATCGTCGAGGAGGCTGCCGCGTATGCCGATGTGTGGCCGACCGCGCTGCGCTACGTGGTCGTGACGGTCGCGCAGGCCTACCCCAATTGCAAGGCACGGATTCCGCGCATGATCCCGGCGCCCCAGGCCGATGCCTGGCAGGACGAATGAGGGATCGGTCCGGATCAGGCGTGCACAGTATCGCCCGGCAATCCGGGCGGTACATGCTTCAACAGATGCGCGACTTGAGATAGGCAGCGAAGTCCTCGCTGACTTCGCTGTGCTTCAGTGCGTACTCGACGGTAGCCTGCAGGTAGCCGAGCTTGCTGCCGCAGTCGTAGCGAATGCCGTCGTAGGCGTAGGCCAGCACCTGCTGCTCCTTCAGCAGCGCGGCAATGGCGTCGGTGAGCTGCAGTTCGCCGCCGGCGCCGGGCTTCAGATTCTGGATGTGGTGGAAGATGCGCGGCGTCAGGATGTAACGCCCCACCACGCCCAGGGTCGAGGGCGCATCCTCGGGCTTGGGTTTCTCGACGATGGCATTGACGCGCGAGATGCGTTCGGCCATCGGGGTGGCGTCGACGATGCCGTAAGAGCCGGTGTCCTCGCGCGGTACCTGCTGCACGCCCAGCACCGAGCACTGGTAGTAGTTGTACTGGTCGACCATCTGCTTCATGACGGACGGGCTGCCGTCGATGAGGTCGTCGGCGAGGATGACGGCAAACGGCTCGTTGCCTACCACCGGCTGGGCGCACAGTACGGCGTGGCCGAGGCCGAGGGCTTCGGCCTGGCGGATGTAGATGAAGTTGACGCCGGCCGGCCGGATCGACTGCACCAGGTCCAGCACGCGATTCTTGCCGCGCGCCGCCAGCTCGGTCTCCAGTTCGTAGGCCTTGTC
>JAJZRT010000123.1 GCA_021802595.1 Pseudomonadota bacterium | reverse complement strand
GGTGATCGAAAAATTCGGCGGACTGCACCGCTTCATGGGCTGGGACAGGCCCATCCTCACCGATTCGGGCGGCTTCCAGGTGTTCAGCCTGGGCAAGCTCAGGAAGATCACCGAGGACGGCGTGAAATTCGCCTCGCCGGTCAACGGCGACAAGCTGTTCCTGACGCCCGAGATCTCGATGCAGATCCAGCGCACGCTGAATTCCGACATCGTGATGATCTTCGACGAGTGCACGCCCTACCCCGCGACCGAGCGCGAGGCCGCCGACTCGATGCGGATGAGCCTGCGCTGGGCGGCGCGCTCGAAGGCGGCACATGCCGGCAACCCCAACGCGCTGTATGGAATTGTGCAGGGCGGCATGTACGAGACGCTGCGCGACGAATCGGCGCGCGAGCTGGTCGGCATGGACTTCGACGGCTACGCCATCGGCGGCCTGTCGGTCGGCGAACCGAAGGACGACATGACGCGCATCCTCGCCCATACCGCGCCGCAGTTGCCGGCCCACAAGCCGCGCTACCTGATGGGCGTCGGCACGCCGTCCGACCTGGTCGCCGCGGTGGCACAGGGCATCGACCAGTTCGACTGCGTGCTGCCCACGCGCAACGCGCGCCATGGCATCCTGTTCACCCGGCGCGGCGAGCTGCGCATCCGCAACGCGCGCTGGAAGCTCGACACGGCGCCGATCGACGACGAGTGCGACTGCCATACCTGTCGCCACTTCAGCCGCGCCTACGTGCACCACCTGATCCGCGCCGGCGAAATCCTCGGCGCGCGGCTTGCGACGATCCACAACCTGCACTACTACCATCGCCTGATGGCCGGGATGCGCACGGCGATCGAGGCCAGGCGCTTTGCCGACTTCGCGGCACGGTTTCATGAGATGCAAGCACTCGGATGGTAGAATCCCGTGGATTTAACTGAACAGCCTTGATTCGGAGCGTTTACCCATGATTTCCCTTGCCCATGCACAAGCCGCCGCAGCGGCCAACCCGGGTTTTGAGCAATTCCTGCCCCTCATCGTCATCTTCGTCCTGTTCTGGTTCATGCTGATCCGCCCGCAGATGAAGCGCGCCAAGGAACAGAAGAAAATGCTGACCGAACTGGCCAAGGGCGACGAGGTCGTCACCGCCAGCGGCCAGGTCGGCAGGGTCGCCAAGATCGGTGAGCAGTACATATCGCTGGAAATCGCCGACGGCATCATCACCCACGTGCAGAAACAGTCGGTGCAGACGCTGCTGCCCAAGGGCACGATCAAAGGTTTGTAAAAGAAAGGGGGTTGGAGCCAGGAGCTAGGATTTAGGGGATGTGTGGCCTTCGGCCACGCAGCCGCTTAGCCCCAGTTTCACCCCAACCCTACTTCCTGGCCCCTAACTCCTAGCCCCTAGAACAATGAACCGCTTCCCGCTCTGGAAATATGTGCTCATCGGCATCACGCTGGTGGTCGCCTTCCTCTACACCCTGCCCAACTTCTTCGGCGAAGTGCCCGCAGTTCAGGTATCGCCCGTGCGCACCACCGAGAAGGTCGATGCCGCCCTGCTGGGCCGGGTGGAATCCTCGCTGAAAGCGGCCAGCCTGGGCTATCAGGGGGTGGAACTGGCGGGGAACAGCATCAAGGTGCGCCTGGCCAGTACCGACCTGCAGATCAAGGCCAAGGACGTGCTGCAGTCGAGCCTCGGCGAACGCTACACCGTCGCGCTCAACCTGGTGTCGGCCTCCCCGGCCTGGCTCTCGTCGATCCACGCCCTGCCGATGTACCTCGGCCTCGACCTGCGCGGCGGGGTGCACTTCCTGCTTGAAGTCGACATGAAGGCCGCGCTGGAGAAGTCGGCCATCCGCTACCAGAACGATTTCCGCACCGAACTGCGCGGCGACAAGATCCGCTACGGCGCCATCACCCGCGAAGGCAGCGCCGTCACCGTGCATTTCGCCACCCGCGACCAGCGCGACGCGGCGCTCAACAAGCTCTCGAATACATTCGGCGACCTCGCCTTCACCAGCGAAGACCAGGCCGACGGCTTCACCCTGACCGCACGCCTCAGGCCGCAGGCCGAAACCAAGGTGCAGGAATTCGCCCTGCAGCAGAACATCACCACGCTCCGGAACCGCGTCAACGAACTCGGCGTGGCCGAACCGGTGATCCAGCAGCAGGGCGCCAGCCGCGTCGTGGTGCAACTGCCCGGCGTTCAGGATACCGCCAAGGCGAAGGACATCCTCGGCCGCACCGCCACGCTGGAAATCCGCATGGTCGACGAACAGGCCGACCCGACGGCCGTCCAGCAGGGACAGGCACCGTTCGGAGACGACATCGTGGCCAGTCGCGAGGGCGGCAAGATCGCAGTGAAGAAGGATGTGGTGCTGACCGGCGACTCGATCACCGACGCTTCGCCGGGCTTCGACAGCACCAGCGGCCAGGCCGCCGTGCACATCAACCTGGACAGCAAGGGTGCGCGCGTCTTCAAGGACGTCACGCGCGAGAACGTCGGCAAGCGCATGGCCATCCTGCTCATCGAGAAGAATGTCGCCGAAGCCATTACCTCGCCGGTGATCCGCGAGGAAATCGGCGGTGGCCGCGTACAGATCACCGGCATGGAGTCCGCCCAGGAGGCCTCCGACGTCGCCCTGCTGCTGCGCGCCGGCGCGCTGGCCGCGCCGATGCAGATCGTGGAAGAACGCACCGTCGGCCCCAGCATGGGCGCGGAGAACATCCGCAAGGGCTTCCACTCCAACCTGTGGGGCTTCATCGCCGTCACGCTGTTCATGGTGATCTACTACCGCGTATTCGGACTGTTCTCGGCAATTGCGCTCGCCATCAACGGCTTCTTCCTGATCGCGCTGCTGTCGATGCTGCAGGCCACGCTGACCCTGCCCGGCATGGCGGCCATCGCGCTCACGCTCGGCATGGCGATCGACGCCAACGTACTGATCAACGAGCGTATCCGCGAAGAACTGCGCAACGGCGCCACCCCGCAGGCAGCCATCCACGCCGGCTACGAACGCGCCTGGGCCACCATCCTCGACTCCAACCTCACCACGCTGATCGCCGGCATCGCCCTGTTCTGGCTGGGCTCCGGCCCGGTGCGCGGCTTTGCGGTGGTGTTATGCCTGGGCATCCTCACCTCCATGTTCAGCGCCGTCACCGTGTCGCGCGCCATGGTCAACCTCACTTACGGCCGCCAGGCGCGGCTGGCCAAAGTCTCGATCTAAGGGCACGCCATGCTGGAATTTTTCCCGTTCAAGAAGACCATCCCCTTCATGAGCTGGGGGAAGGTGACGACGACGATTTCGCTGATCACCTTCCTCTTCGCGATCTGGGCGCTGTGGCACAAGGGCCTCAACCTCGGCGTCGACTTCACCGGCGGCACCGTGATGGAAGTGCACACCAGCCAGCCCGCCGACCTGCAGTCCATGCGGGCGGCGCTGGAAAAGACCGGCCTCACCGAAGTGTCGGTGCAGAACTTCGGCACCAGCCAGGATGTGCTGATCCGCCTGCCCAACAAGGGTGAGGCCAACGCCTCCGAGACCAGCAACCGGGTGATGGCCGCCCTGGCGCCGGGCAATCCCGCGATCGAACTGAAGCGCGTCGATTTCGTCGGCCCGCAGGTCGGCAAGGAACTCTACGACAACGGCGCGCTGGCGCTGCTGGTCGTCGCCGGCGGCATCATGGCCTATCTGGCGATCCGCTTCGAATGGCGCTTCGCGCTGGCCGGCATGCTCGCCAACATGCACGATATCGTCATCATCCTCGGCATGTTCGCGTTCTTCCAGTGGGAATTCACGCTGACGGTTCTGGCCGGCGTGCTGGCGATCCTGGGCTACTCGGTCAACGAGTCGGTGGTGGTGTTCGACCGGATCCGCGAGAACATCCGCAAGATGCGCGGCGCGACCATCCCGGAGATCATCGACGACGCCATCACCCGCACCATGAGCCGCACCATCATCACCCACGGCTCGACCCAGATCATGGTGCTGTCGATGCTGTTCTTCGGCGGCGAGGCGCTGCACAACTTCGCGCTCGCGCTCACCATCGGCATCCTGTTCGGCATCTACTCTTCGGTGCTGGTCGCCTCGCCGCTGCTGCTGATGTTCGGCGTCAAGCGCGAGCACTTCATCAAGCCGGTGGAGAAGAAGGAAGAAGCGGTGGTGTAAGCGGTGAACGGGAAGCGGTGAGCGGTTGCCCCCTCCACCGCCCACGGCTTACTGCATGCTACTCACCGCTCACTGCTTACTGCTCACCGCTCACCCTCATGCTCGATAATTTCATCACCTGGATCCTCGCCACCGTTCACAGCTGGGGCTATACCGGCATCTTCATCCTGATGGCGCTGGAGTCCACGGTATTGCCGATTCCGAGCGAACTGGTGCTGATTCCGGCCGGGTATCTCGCGCATCAGGGGCACATGAATTTCGCCCTGATCGTGCTGACGTCCACTGTCGGCTGCCTGGTCGGCGCCTCGCTGAACTATGTCGTGGCGCTCTGGGTGGGGCGGCCCTTCCTCGAACGCTGGGGCCGCTATTTCTTCGTGCGCCCTGAACTGCTGCACAAGACCGACGCCTTCTTCGCCAGGCACGGCGCCATTTCCACCTTCACCGGCCGCCTCATCCCCGGCATCCGCCACCTGATTTCCATTCCTGCCGGACTCGCCCGCATGAACCCCGGCGCCTTCGCACTCTACACCAGCCTCGGCGCAGGCCTGTGGTCGCTTGTCCTCACCCTGTTCGGTTATTTTCTGGGCGGCAACGAAGCGCTTATTCGTGAATACCAGCATTTCATCACCGCCGGCGTCATCGTCTTCGTGGCGCTGATCATCGGTGGCTATGTGTGGTGGCAACGGTCGCTTAAACGCCCGGACCGATAAAGGATGCGCTGAACAAGTCCTTCGACAAGCTCAGGACGAACGGCAACTTGTTGATTCCGTTCGTGGTGAGCTTGTCGAACCATGAGCGGAATCAACTTGTTCAGCGCTTCCATAAACATCAAGGCGTCGTGGTCCGGCCAGTCGGCGGGGCTATCGGCAGGCGACCGAAGCGATCACGCCCCCGATTGCCCGAAGGGCTGCCCTCGGTGAAGTAACTGACGCGGGTACGCGGATCGAGAACGACGTCCTTGTCGGCCAGCATCGCATCGACCATGTCCGACACCAGCGCCTGCGCCTGCTGCATGGATTCGCCGGGCCGCGGGAAGAAGTTGCGCAGCAGGGACTTGACGGCGGAGGCGGCCGGCCGCGAACTGCCGCTCGCATCGGCCCAGCGCCTCGCGCTGGTGCGCAAGCTTTTCGCGGCGCGCCCGTTTCTCCGCCCACATGGCTTCCATCTCGGGATCCGGTTCGGGGGGCGGAGGTGGCGGTGTCCCTGCGGCAGGCGGCGGCAGGTCGCTCCTGCTGCTGTCGTAAAGCACATGCTTCACCCGAGGGAGCGCAATTGCTGCAACTGCTTCCCGTTGCGGATCTTGAAACTGCTGGAAAGGAAGGGATGGTCCATCCAGGACTCCATCCGGATATACAACCCGACTCTCAGCTGATCAATGCAGATGCGTTGTTCCCGCCCACTCATCGATCACTCGATCCCCCTGTTCCGCATTCGCCGCGATCAGCCCGCGGCTTCCACCATCAGCCGCTTCATGTCGGCCACGGCTTCCTTCCAGCCCACGAACAGCGCCTGCGCGACGATGGCGTGGCCGATGTTGAGCTCGTGGATGCCGGGCAGCGCGGCGATCGGCTGCACATTGTGGTAGGTCAGGCCGTGGCCGGCGTTGACCGTCAGCCCGAGGCTGCGGCCGTAGGCCACAGCCTGGCGGATGCGTTCGAACTCGGCGATGCGCGCCGCATCGGTCGCCGCGTCGGCGTAATGTCCAGTATGAATCTCGACCACCGGCGCCCCGGCTGCATGGGCGGCGTCGAGCTGCGCAGAATGGGCGTCGATGAACAGCGACACGCGAATCCCGGCATCGGCCAGACGCCTGCAGGCGTCCCTCAGCCTTGGCAGCTGGCCGGCGACGTCGAGCCCGCCCTCGGTGGTGAGTTCCTCGCGCTTTTCCGGCACCAGGCAAACGTCCTGCGGCTGCGTGGCGCAGGCGATCACCAGCATCTCTTCGGTCACTGCCATTTCCAGGTTCATCCTGGTCTTCAGCACCTGCCGCAGGATGGCGACGTCGGTGTCCTGGATGTGGCGGCGGTCTTCGCGCAGGTGCAAGGTGATCGAGTCGGCGCCGGCGGTTTCCGCCGCGAGCGCCGCCTCGACCGGGCTGGGATAGCGGGTCTTGCGCGCCTGGCGCAGGGTGGCGATGTGGTCGATGTTGACGCCGAGGAAGATGCTCATTGTGTCAGTTCGGTGAGTTCGCGTAGCAGCTGGCGAGTATAAAGCGGCTTGGCCCCCAGCGTATGGTTGATCAGGGTGCGCATCAGCGCCTTGGCCTCGACCAGCGTTGCCGGCCGCTCGAAGCGGTCGGTGGCCAGGTCGATCAGCGTCTGGCCGGACACCGGACAGCCCGGCTGCCCGCTCGCCGGCAACGCGCCGCGCTCAGGCTGGAACACGTAAGAGCGCTGCGACTGGACCGGCGCACCGTTCCCCGCCTCGACATCGAACGTGGCGCCATAGCCGATTTCAGAGAGCAGGTTCTTCTCGAAGCGACGCAATATGCACTCAAAATACGTGGTGCGTTCATGGTCGGTGCTACAGGTCTCGACGGCCAGTTGCTCGAGGGTATCGACATAGCGGTCGTACAGCGTCTCGTGCGGGTCGCCGCGCGCAAGCAGGCGCAGCAGCAATTCGTTGAGATAGAAGCCGCACATCAGCGCGCGCCCCTGCGGCGCCTGCAGGCCGCCCTGCCATTCGGCGGCATGCAGGGTCTTCAGCTCGGCCTTGCCGAACCACGACAGCAGCAGCGGGCTGAACGGCTGCATCAGCCCGCGCAGCGTCGAAGCCGGGCGCCGGGCGCCACGCGCGATCAGCGCCACGCGCCCGTGGCTGCGGGTGAACACCTCTGCCACCACGCTGGTTTCCTTGAAGGGATAGGTGTGGAGAACGAAGCCGGGTTCGTTGTTGATGCGGGCGTCCGAGGACATGACGCACTCAATCCAGACCGAGCGATTTCAGCATGCGCACATCGTCGGCCCAGCCGCCCTTGACCTTGACCCAGACCTCCAGGTACACCTTGCCGTCGAAGGCGCGCTCCATGTCGAGCCGTGCCTGGGTGGAGATGGTCTTGAGCTTTTCGCCGCCCTTGCCGATGACGATGGCCTTGTGGCTGTCGCGGTCGACCAGGATGGTCGCGAAGATGCGGCGCAGATTGCCCTCCTCCTCGAACTTGTCGATGGTGACCGCCACCGCGTAGGGGATTTCCTCGCCGCACAGGCGGAACACCTTCTCGCGGATCAGTTCGGCAGCCAGCTGGCGCTCGGTCTGATCGGTGACGTCGTCCTCGTCGAACAGCGGCGGGTTTTCCGGCAGGTGGGTCTGCAGCGTCTTCAGCAGCTCGTCCAGGTTGCTGCCCTGCTTGGCCGATACCGGGACGATCTCGGCGAACGCATGCGCAGCAGCGACCTCCTGCAGATAGGCCATCAGCGCGGCCTTGTCTTTCGCATAGTCGATCTTGTTCACCACCAGGATCAGCGGGCGGTCCTTGGGCAGCAGCTCCATCACCTGGCGATCTTCGCGCGTCAGCCGTCCCGCCTCGACCAGCATCATCACCACGTCGGTATCCGACAGTGTTTCACGGACCCGCTTGTTCATCGCACGGTTCATGACGCTGCTGTGGCGCGTCTGGAAGCCCGGCGTGTCGACGAACACGAACTGCGCTTCGCCGGTGGTATGGATGCCCATCACCCGATGACGCGTGGTCTGTGCCTTCTTCGAGGTGATGCTGATCTTCTGCCCGACGATGCGGTTGAGCAGCGTCGACTTGCCGACGTTGGGCCGGCCGACAATGGCGATGAGGCCGCACTTGAATTCGCTCATTTCTGCAGCCTGTTCATTTTTGCAGTGCGTCGCACGCTCGGCGTGCGGCCTCCTGTTCGGCGGCGCGGCGGCTCTTGCCGACGCCACGCGTGCTGATCGCGGGCCGGGTCAGCACGCACTCGACGATGAAGCTCTGGTCATGCGCCTCGCCCTGGGTGCCCACCAGCCGGTAGTCCGGCAGCGGCAGCCTGCGCGACTGGAGAATCTCCTGCAACTCGGTCTTGGGATCCTTGCCCGAGGCCCGGGGATCGATTTTCGCCACCAGCGGGTCGAACAGCCCCTGCACCACGCGCTGCGCCGCCTCGAATCCGGCATCCAGGAAGACGGCGCCGAACAGCGATTCCAGGGCGTCGGCCAGGATCGAGGGGCGGCGGAATCCGCCGCTTTTGAGCTCCCCCTCGCCCAGGCGCAGGCTGTCGCCCAGCTTCAGGGAGGCGGCAATGTCGGCCAGCGTTTCCTGCCGCACCAGATTGGCGCGCAGGCGCGACAGGCTGCCTTCCGGCAGATCGGGAAACGCGTCGTAAAGCGCACGGGCGACGGTGCAGTTCAATACCGAATCGCCGAGAAATTCGAGGCGCTCGTTGTTGAGCGCGCCGTAGCTGCGGTGCGTCAGCGCCTGGGTCAGGAGATCGGTTCGGACGAAGGTATGACCCAGCGCCTGCTGCAGGCGCTGGGTCAGCAAGGCGTTATTCAACCTA
>JAJZRT010000122.1 GCA_021802595.1 Pseudomonadota bacterium | reverse complement strand
GCGTGCCGCCAGGTCGTCAATGGTGCGGCGGACGTTTTCCAGGGTGAGGCGTACGTCCTTGCCCGCTGCGATGTCGTCCTGTAGTTTGATGTAGCGATCCGACCAGTAGTTGATTTCCTTGACCAAACGCTCCTGGACGGCGGCCAGCGTCTTGTCTACGTGCTTCTCGCGTCGAGTGCGTACCTCGTCGAAATGCTCTGGTACGAGGTGTGTAGAGGCATGAGCCAGCGCCTGCTGCTCCAGGTTTTGCGTGATCCACGGAGCGGTCAACACATCTTCGATTAGAGCTATGTCGGCCTGGTCGATGGGTTCGAGGTCGAGGTGCGGTGCCCAGCCGGCATTGATTGCGCCGCCCTGCGGGTCGATCTCGACGAACTGCATGCGGCGGGAGACGATGTGGGCGGGGTCAGCGCCTTCCTTCACGGAATGGTCGATGATGAACATCACCTTGGGCGTGAGGCCCATGTCGCTGGGGTCGACCAGTACCGCACCCTGTTTAAGCTTATTGCGGTGCTGCTCCATGACGAGGTCGGTGACCGACTGCATCAGCGGATGACCCGGATGCATCAGGCTGGCCATCGGAGCGCCGATCCGGTCGGTGAGGCGCACGTACTGTTTCTCGAAGCACACGCGCTCGTATTTGCGCAACACGGGGTCGAGATTGCGGCGATCCCGCCCGGTGATCTGGCGGTCGCGCTCGCGGATGTTGGCCGGGACGTGGGTGATCTCGTAGCGACCAGGTTCGCGGGGGCGCAGTTCTCCGCCCAGTTGCTGGAAAGCCTGGCTAAAGAAAGAACGGATGAAATAGGGTTGAAGCTTCCGAGCTTCCGCCTTTTCCATTTCCTCCTTGACGGCAAATAGTCGTTTTTCGTCCATCACCTCTTCACAAAGGGCGTTGCGCTTGATGATGGTTTCGAGGTGCTGAGTGTCAAGCGCGCCTTCCACCTTGCGGTGCAGGCGGGCGCGGACTTCGGGGTCGGCACCGTAGCGGATGGCCTCAATCAGCAGATCTTTGAGGCTCTTGTCCTCGAACACCTCGCCGAGGATGTCGAACACGCGGCCGCCCAAGGCGGCCCGCTCGACTTCCAGTTTCTCGAACAGGCGCTGGAACACGTCACCCTCGCGGGTCTCGTTGGCCACCATGTTCCACAGGTGGCAAACCTCGGTCTGGCCGATACGATGGATACGGCCAAAGCGCTGCTCAAGGCGGTTGGGGTTCCAGGGCAGGTCGTAGTTGACCATCAGGTTGGCGTTTTGCAGGTTCACGCCTTCGCCCGCCGCATCGGTGGCCACCAGCACACGGACGGCAGGATCGTTGCGGAACATCTCCTGCACCTTGCGGCGTTCCTCGCGTTTGACGCCGCCGTGGATCATCACCACGGCTTCTTCATTGCCGATCACGCCGCGAATCTTGACCGCGAGATAGTTCAGCGTGTCGCGGTGCTCGGTGAAGATGATGAGTTTGCGCTGACGCCCATCGGAATCGTGCATCTCGGGGGTGTTCTGTAGCAGTTTGGACAGTTCGTCCCACTTGCGGTCCTGACCGGAGTGGACGACCTGCCGGGCCTGTTCCTCCAAGCCTTCGAGGATGATGATCTCCGCTTCGAGCTCCTGGATGGTCTGCGCTGCCGTGGCCTGATCGACCACGGCTTCCTCGAAGTTTTCGAAATCGTCGGGAGAGAGCGCATCGTCGGATTCCCAAATATCCTCTGGGGCGATGTTGAAGCCATTGGGGCCGAGGGTCTCGGCCAATGACTGGCCGCGCTGGCGCAGTTTTTCTTCTTCGATCCGGCGCGTGAGTTTGTGGCGGCGACGCTTGAGGGACTGGTAGATGGCCTCCGGGCTCGATGCCAAGCGGCGCTGCAACGCAGTAAGGGCGAAGCCCACGGTGCCCTTGCGCCCGCCGTCTGCCAGCTGATCGGCTTTGGCAAACTCATTCTTCACGTAATCAGTGACGGCAGCGTAAAGCGCGGCTTCTGGATCAGAGAGCTTGTAGTTGGTGGTGTAGGCACGGCGTTCGGGAAACAGATGTGTATTATCGAAGCGCAGCATGTCCTCCTTGACCATACGGCGCATCAGATCGGAAACGTCGACCTTGTGGGCGCCGTCGCGGAACTTGCCGTAGAAGCGATCGGAGTCCAGCAGGGACATGAAAAGCTGGAAATCCTCTTCCTTGCCGTTATGCGGTGTGGCCGTCATCAGCAGGAAGTGGCGAGTGATCGAGCCCAGTAGCTCGCCCAGCTGGAAGCGCTTGGTTTTGTTGACCTTGTTGCCGAAGTAGCTGGCCGACAGCTTGTGCGCTTCGTCCACCACCACCAAGTCCCAGTGCGAGAGGCGCAGTTTTTCCTGCAGGTCTTCGTTACGGGAGAGCTGGTCAACACGGGCGACCATCAGATCGATGTCATCAAACGGGTTGCCGCTACGTGACTGCTCGACCTGCTCGCGGGAAAACAGCGTGAATGTCAGGCCGAATTTCTCGAACATTTCGTCTTGCCACTGCTCGACCAGGCTGCCGGGGGCGACGATCAGCACGCGCTTGGCATCGGCCCGCATCAGCAGTTCGCGGATGAACAGGCCGGCCATGATGGTTTTGCCTGCGCCAGGGTCATCCGCCAGAACGTAGCGCAACGGCTGGCGCGGCAGCATCGACTCGTACACTGCCGTGATCTGGTGCGGCAGCGGTTCTACGTTGGACGTATGGACGGCCATCATCGGGTCGAACAGGTAGGCCAAATTGATCCGGTAGGCTTCGGCGGCGAGCTTGAAATCTTCGCCCGGCGCATCGAATGCCCATGGGCGACCGGCTTCGGCCAGCGACAGTTTGGCCTCGTCGGTGCGAAACAGCATCCGTTCCAGAAGCTTGCCGTCCGACGTCTTGTAATAGACGGTGAGGGCGTTGTCGCCGACGGGCTCCGTCGTGACGACGCGCACTACCTGCCCGGGCTCAATGCCCGAGATGGCGGCGTTCTTCTGGATCTGCTCAAGTTTCAGCATGCGGGCACCTGTTCTATTTGTGTCCCCGACGTATCAGGGCTTGCGCCGGTTATAGGGCGACTGTTTGGTCGGCTTCAGTGAGATGCTCTCGGCACTCGCCTTCTGAGCGACCGCATCAGGCGTGCGCCCCATCTTCAAGCCGATGACGCGGGTCGGGGTGTTCTCTTTCGCCAGCTGCTTCAGCTGGGCGACATCCTGAGGGGTCCAATGCTTACCATGGTGCCAGGGGTTTGCCATGATGGCCCTCCTTATTTACCAAGAACAGGGATGGAACGCGCAGTAAACAAATCGGCGGCGAGGTGAAGCAGATACGCCGAGCCAACAAGTAAGACCCCGATGCGTACCAGTTTTTGTCCGTCGGTCTCCGGTTTCCACTGATAGGCGCGATGCAGGCCGTAGCCAACCAGGCCGGCGAAAGCAACGCTGTGGAAGAACTGCCGGTGATGCGGGTGGATGGCTGGCTCAATGGCATCGGGCAGACTTGCTAGGAGTGCCGAGGCGGTTCCGCCAACAAGAGGATGGGCGATTCCCTTTTGTTGATCCTTGGGCCGCGACGCGAGGTAACTCGCTGTCGCGGTGAAGTTGATGAGGCGATGGGTAGTTCCGCAGGGCATGTTCGATTTCCTCAGCTGGTAGTGGATCGTGTGGGTGCCACATAGCCTGGTGCGAGACTGAGGTTGGCCACATCGACGAGTGAAAGGTGGTTGCGCAGCCACAGGTGGAATTCCGCCCCCTTTAGGCTGTGGTTCTCGGTGCAGTCGACATTCCATCGACGGAGCAGGTAGCCGGCCAAGGCTGCGCGGAGGCGGATACGCAGAACACCACCCACCATGCCGTAATCGGCTTCAATGGTGTCCGGGTGCTGCACATTCGCCGGGTGCGGTACCAGATCGAGCTCGACGATGCGGTTCCATTGGCTGTCTTGATCGGACGTTTCCCATTCTTCCGGGCGGCTTGGTGCCAGACGGGCATCGGCAATTCGCGTCAGCACAAAATCCCGGAATTCGCTGCTGCGCCGGTCGTAGGCGCGAACATGCCAGCGCAACCCGTTATCGGCCAGCGCAAACGGGACAATTTCCCGCGTGTTCAGCCCACTGGACAGCGAGCGGTAGGCGATCTCCACAACACCCTTCCGGTGGATGGCACGTGTGAGGACGGAAAGGGTTTCGAGGTCGGGTCTATTCAAGGGTCCCGCGTCTTCACAAGGAACCAGAGGTTTGACTCGCAGCGGCTCTCCATCCCCAAACCCTTGGCCCAGCCAAGTAAGCACGCGTTCGACTGGGAAATCGAAAACGGGGCGGAACCACTCGCCGCGCGCGTATACCTTGCCCCTGGGGTCGTAGTTGAGGTTGCGTGGGGCAATATCCTTGTACTGGGCGATATCCCTTGTTGCCGCCGCCGCCTGTATGCCGAACCTTGTCGACAAGTCTTGACGGCGGATTTCTCCAGTAAAACGGACACGCAGATCTATGAACGCGAGACGGTCCCGCTGAGACTGCGTTAGCTCGACGATTTGTGTTTCAGCCATGTTGTGGGCCAATGCGGTGTATCTGTGCGATTGTGCATAGTATACGAGTCGCTTTGAAATACGCAATGAGTCGTGTTATGATGCTAAATAGGTAGTAAAATGATTAGTATGTTCAAGGGGCAAACAGAGGGTATCAACATGGCAAAGCAGTTTCCGAAGGGCTTAGATGAGCGGATGCGGGATCGGGATGGCGAAATCCGCAAGAAGCGCAGCGACACAAAAGTGGGGACCCTCCGCGAGACCTATGGGCCCGAGTTCGCGGCGGGGTATAGGTCGGACGCTAAACTGGGAACAGTGCTCAAGCGCGAGGGCGTTGAAACCCTAGACCAGCTACTGAAGAAAAAGTAGCCCTTGGAATCACCGGCTATTGATCATTTTTAGCCAGGCTTGCTATATAGAATACTTTTCTATATAATATTGTTTGTCATTGATTGTGATGGGGTCGTTGATGCCTTTTGAAGCTAGCCAAGCCATTGAAAGTGGAGACTGGGTGTCGGCTAAATATGCCTTTCGCTGGATATCAAATAGGATTCACAGCGAACAACGCGGGGACGGAAAGCCCCTTCGTACGCACGAAGACTGGGGCGGAAGAAAGGCCGTGTGGGAGAGCTGGAGTGATGTTGAAAGACAATGGTCAGATGCACTGCTTGCGAAGACCCTGGAAAACGACACAGAATTAATTAATAAACTGAATTTCTGGATTGATAAGTATCTGCCGAGTGGACGCGATGCATCTGGGCAGGAGCGGCAGCGGTTGTTGGCGAACCTCCGTGCCGAGCGAACGCGCAAGGCGAAAAACAAGGCGATGATGACCGTGAATTTCACCGATTTCAATGAAGAGGTCTTCTTTCGGCACATCAATCCCTATATGTTGAGGGAACTGGGAATGAGTGATGACGGGGGGTCAAAGATGGGGGGGGCGCATACGAAATCGCTCAAAGGAAGGCTGGCCCGGGCTTTTGTGCGTGCCTCTGTAGCATATGCGCTGGAAAATAAATGGCTATTTGACACTATCGTGGGGCACGCCCTGGAAGATCTCAGGCAAAGGGCGAGAAAGGCCGGCCATGACATGTAGGTGGCCCTATTTTTTTGTCAGGTATGGCGAACCATACGACGATATAGGAAAGGTGGCGATCATGGTTTAAGCAGAAGCTGGCAATTCTCAGTTGGGTAGCAAAACATTCTTCATCGATCTGATTTGAATAGAAAGGTTTGTATGTCTAGTTCTCTCTCCATTACTCGGCTCATGACGATTCATGCGGCTAGGAAAGACGCGTCTCGCGACGCCATGGGTGCGGTGTCATCTTTGCCTTTGGGGCACACGTCCTTTTTTTTATACCTTGTATCGAACCATTCGCTCACATAGAAAGGAAATTCCATGAATGCACAACTTAATCATGCAATCGCAGCGGCCTTTTCGCCCGAAGATAATTGGCTTCAGCCACTGGAGGAGCAAAAACGGCAGAAGACTGCGCAAAATTCTGAATGCTTGCCCCGATCCCTGCTCATCGAAATGAACAAGACGATGAAGGGTGCTTGGAAGCTGGCAGACGAGAGGCGTGCCTTACTGCGCTCGCAGGGGGCTTCCTGGCCAAAATGGTGCTTTATGCCACTGGCTGAATGGCTTCAAATCGCGGATCAGGTAGGAGGCGCCCCTTTGAGTGTTGAAGAGCCAATAGACAGGGCACGGTTACTCGCGGCTTTCGGCACTTGGCGTGTCACCCAAGGCATTTATCGGTTCCCCGAGGCGCTTGAAAAAGCTTTGCTTGAGAGCTCTATTGAGGGGGAAATCCCTGGTGACGTACTTGAGACCCTGCCCGAATGGTGTGTCTATGTGGAAGGACGCACTGGGAATTTGAACTGGGATGGTAGTCGTTTTGAGGGATTTTTTGCCTCCCTTGAACTTGTCGGCGGTGCCATGGTGCTCATGTTGACATTTTTGGAGCAGGCGTCCTTCCTCCAGGTACTGCTTACCCTCACTGGGCGTTCTATTGAGCAGATGCTGGCAGGCGTGCTCGTTTCAAGAGAAAGTGAAACAGGCGGAAGCGTCATAACCAACTGTATGGGCGAAGAGTTGGCAGGTTTGATCCGTCTAGTTGAATCAGCATTGTCGCTGTTGCTTTTCATTTGTAGTCAGGCCGGAAAGATCGGCACACCGACGCATGGCCCGGGGCACCCGGAGCCTCGCTCTACCAAAAGGGGAACAAGATATTTCCCGCCTGATCTTCCAACCCACTGGGACGTCGGCGTCAGATACGGGGCAGCTTTGCAGGCGGGCCAACAAGGCAGCACAGGCTTGTCGCAGGGCGGGACCCACGCCCCCCCCAAATGCCATATACGGCGTGCACACTGGCATACCTATAGAACTGGCCCTGGGCGCCAGAACTGCGAGTTGCGCTGGCTACCACCCATAGCGGTCAATCTTAAGTCGGTCGACGAATTGCTTGCGGTCATCAGGCCAGTGGCCGGCGTTGCGGAGGACGCTAAAGCGCCCGTGGGGGCAGGTAGCCAAACGGCAAACGACGAGCGTTATGACGATCCGACGTCACCGCACACGCCAACTGCTTGTGGCAAACGGAGGGGACATGAACGTTAAAGCCTATTTTGGCCTGGATGACTATCCCGATCCGGTGATCCTGCAAAACAACGGCGTGACGGAGGAAGACATGGGTTATCAGGAGCTCCCGGCCGACGAGCCAGACCTCGACGATGTCGGGCCGTTCTACCAGGATGAGGGGCGGCTGGCCGATGTGCCCGAAATCCCCTGCGTGCAAGGGGGGAGGTCTAGTGACGCAGACAGTGCCGCGCGCTCTGGCCATGTCAGAACCGGCGCCGGCATGACGCGCTGGCGTGAGCTTGCAGACCGTTGCCGCGGCCTCCCGTTGGTCGGGGTCATGGAAGCGCTTGGCGGCGAGCGCGACCGTTACGACAAGCAGAAATGGCGCCTCGGCGATTGCGCGATCAGCATCGGTGATGACGACGCGCCCCACAAGTTCTTCGACCATCGCGCCGGAAAGGGTGGCGGCGGCGCAATCGACCTCGTCATGCACGTCACCGGCCGTGACTTCCAGTCGGCGGTCGAACTGCTGGCGTCGATGGACGGTGGCCACGACGCGCCAGTGCCGAAGGCCAGGCCAGAAAAGGCGATCCGGGGCGCGCTCGACCCCTTCCAGCCTCCGCCTGCGGATGTGCGACACCTGCTCGCCGTGATGACTTACCTGAGCGAGGTTCGGGGGCTGCCCCGGGCGCTCGTCCAGGAGGTTGTCGACCGGGGCCGGCTCTTCGCGGATCGCAGGCGCAACGCCGTGTTCCTGTGCACGAACGGCAGCGAGGTGACCGGAGCCGAGGTGCGCGGCACCGGGTCAGCCGCCTTCAAGGGCATGGCCCGGGGCGCTCACCGCGGCGTGGGGGCGTTCGTGCTGGGCTGCGAAGCACCGGCCGCCGCCATCGTGGTGGTCGAATCCGCGATCGACGCGCTGTCCTACCGCGCGCTGTATCACGAGGAGCACGCGTACATCGTCTCCGCAGCGGGGGTGCTGACCGAATGGCCGCTCATCGAGGACCTGGCGAACTGGCTCAATCGCCCGGAGATCGTGGTGGCCTATGACAACGATACCCCAGGCAATCGGGCGGCCGAGGCCCTGATGGCATCCCTGCAGGCCCAATACTTCGAGGTCAGGCGGCGAGCGCCGATCCTGAAGGACTGGAATGACCAGCTCCGCTACGAAAATGCCCTGGTGGAGGCCGGGCCCGGCTGGCCCACTCCCGAGGGCCCGGCATTGCCAGGCGATGATGCCTGGGCGGCGGAATCGGAGGGGGCGTGTCATGTCTGACAAGAGCGCTCCCCTGGGGCCAGACGACGGCCTGGAGCTCGTCGATGCCGCTGACCTGTTGCAGGCACCGCCGCCGCCCATCGAGTGGGCTGTCGAAGGCGTGCTGCCCAGGAAATCGGTGGGGGACCTCTACGCGATGGGGGGGACGGGCAAGACCACGCTCTTGACCCGCCTGGAGCTCGACGTCGCCTCGGAGGCCGGGACGTTTTTTGGGCGCAAGTGTTTTGGGGGGCCGGTGGTCGTGCTCGGCGACGAGCACACCGACCGGGCCGCCCTGGCCCGGGACCTTCACCGCCTGGCCCAGGGACGGCGC
>JAJZRT010000121.1 GCA_021802595.1 Pseudomonadota bacterium | reverse complement strand
GCTGCAGAGCGACTGGGTCGGACTGGTCGAGCGCGCGCGGGTGCGCAAGCTCGCGCCGGCCGAATACTCCAATCCCACCTTCACCATTTCCAACATGGGCATGCTGGGCGTGTCGCACTTCACCGCGATCCCCACCCCCGGCATCTCCGCGATCCTGGCGATTGCCGCGAACGGCCCGCAGGGAACCCCGTTCACCATCACCGGCGACCACCGCGTGCTGAACGGCGCCGACGTCGCGCTGTATCTCGCCGCCTTGAAGCAGACCATCGAAGCGCCGGAAGCCTGGATGGCCGGCGGCGCCGCGGCGACTGAAACCGCCCCGGTCTCGCCCATTCCCGAGGGCAACTGGGACGTGTCCGTGGTCGTCGTCGGCGGCGGCCCCGGCGGCGAGGACTGCGCGCGCGACCTTGCCGACCATGGCGTCAAGGTGATGATGGTCAACAACGAGCCCTTCCCCGGCGGCGAATGCCTGTGGCGCGGCTGCATCCCGTCCAAGGCCTGGCGTGCCGCGGCCGACGTCATCCGCAACCGCGCGCACGACGCCGAGATGGGCGTCGACGGCACCAATACGCCCAAGCTCAACTGGGCGCAGGTCGAGAAGCACCGCCGCTGGGTGCAGACGAGCCGCGGCGACATGGCGCTCAAGGCCGACCGCGGCATGAAGATCGACGTGCGCGAAGGCTACGGCGAATTCGTCGACGCCCACACGCTGAAGATCACGCCGGCCGAAGGCGAGCCGTATCAAATCACCTTCGGTGCCGCGGTGATCGCCACCGGCGCCCCCGCCTTCGTGCCGCCGATCCCCGGCGCGCGCGAGAGCCTGGCGACCGGCGGCGTGGTCACCTCCGACACCATCTGGAACCTCGCTTCCCCACCGAAAAAACTCGGCATCGTCGGCGGCGGCGTCATCGGCGTCGAGATGGCGCAGATCTTCCGCGATTTCGGCACCGAGGTGCTGATGCTGGAACGCCACCCGCGCATCCTCGCCGAAATCGAGGACGAGATCGCCAAGACCCTGATCGCCTCGCTGGAGAAGGAAATCACCGTCGTCACCAGCGCCGACATCAAGGAAGTGAGCGGCACGCCCGGCAAGATGAAACTGCGTTATGCCAATAGCGAGGGCGTCGAGTCCACCTTCGATTGCGATGTCGTCCTGATGGCCACCGGCAAGCGCCCCGACACCAGCCGCCTCAACCTCGACAAGGTGGGCGTCGAACTCGACGGCGCCGCGATCAAGGTCAACGCACGCTGCCAGACGACTGCACCGCACATCTACGCGGTCGGTGACGTCATCGGCGGCTACATGCTCGCCCACACCGCCGCCACCCAGGGCCGCGTCGCCGCCGACAACCTGCTCGGCCATGGCAGCACCTACGACCAGGACAAGGACTGCGGCGTCACCTTCTCGCGCCCGCAGGCCGGTTTCGTCGGCCTTTCGGTCGCGCAGGCCAAGGCCAAGGGCATCGACGCGGTGGAAGCCAAGATGCCGATGAGCATCGACGCCAAGGCGATGATCACCGGCGAGACCGAAGGCATGATCAAGCTCGTCGCCGACAAGGCGACCGGCCGCATCATTGGCGTGCACTACCTGGCCGACCATACCGACACCCTGATCGGCACCGGCGTGATGATGGTGGCGGGCGAAATGACGCTGACCCAGGTCGCCCGGGCGATCTTCCCGCACCCGACGCAGACCGAGCTGTTCGGCGAACTGGCGCGGCGGCTGCTGAATCGCCTGCGGCGGACCGCGAAAAAATAAGAACTGGCGGCGGACGACGAAGAAGCAATCTCCGCAATCCAGCACATCATGGGGCCGCATTGGCGGCCCCATGTTTTTAGCGGGCATGACTCGGCAGCGGCATGCCGATTCGCAGCGGGCAAGCAATATTGCACGCTGATTCCCGATGCAGTGCTCAGTCCGTCCCGCCCATTATTCCTGATCGGCTTCGTCATACCGCTGCAATGCAGCCTCCTTAGCATCGAAGCACCCGTTGCAAGACGGGCGCCTCCCGCAGGCCGGCCTGAGCCCGACAGTGGCCGCTGATGATCACACTGCCCGCTCACTTGTAAGGCTGCGGATCCGGCAAGGAGGCGACGCCCGCGCGGCAGCAAGGCCATGGCCCCGGGTTGGGCATGGGCAGAGCCGCGGCTTACTCGATGACCTTTCCCAAAGGAACATGCATATGAAGAAACTGCTCCTCACCTCGGCACTGCTCGCCGCCGGGTTCGTCATGGCAAGCTCCGTCATGGCGCGCGACCAGGACGATGACCACGACGATGGCGCGACGCCCGTCACCATCGCCGTATTCGGCGACTGGCCCTACAACCAGAATCTGCTCGACAATGCGCCCCAGCTGATCGATTCCGTCAACGCGGACAAGAAGGTCAGCCTGGTGATGCATCTGGGCGACATTCACTCCGGCAGCTCGGCCTGCACCAGCGCGGACATCCTGCCGCCCATTGCAACGTCGAACCCGGGCTGGAACCAGAAGGTCTATTACCAGTTCCAGCAGTTCGACAAGCCGGTCGTCTATACCCCGGGCGATAACGAATGGACCGACTGCCACAAGCCCAAGGAAAAAAGCAGCGGCGCCCCCCTCAAGGAGCTGGCCGCCCTGCGCAGCCTGTTCTTCGCCCGGCCCGGCCACACGCTCGGCATGGACGTGAAATCGGTCTGGAGCCAGGCCCGTCATTACGACCCGGCCTATCCCGCCGACGCCCAGTTCGTCGAGAACACGATGTGGATGGACGGCAAGGTGCTGTTCGTGACGGTGAACATGCCCGGCTCCAACAACGACACCGTGCCGTGGAGCGGCGTCTTCTCCAACCCGGCCGCCCAGGACCAGGAAGTGGCCGAGCGCACCGGCGCCGATATCCGCTGGCTGCAAACGGCCTTCCAGATGGCGGAAAAGGCCCACGCCAAGGCCGTGGTCATCGGCCAGCAGGCAGACATGTGGGACCCGGAAGCCCTGGCCGGCAATGAGCTCTACAACTACACACCCTACGTACAGAAGCTGGCCGAACTGGCGCTGGATTTTGGCGGTCCGGTCTTGCTGCTCAACGGTGACTCCCACGTTTATGGCGCTGACCAGCCCCTGGCGGACCCCGCCAGCGCGACAGGCAAGATCCATAACACCCCTGCCGTGCCCAACCTGACCCGCATCACGGTCTAGGGCTCCACCAACGCCCCTGCCGAATGGCTGCGCCTCACCATCGATCCGCGCAAGCCCCGGATGTTCAGCTGGGAGAACGTGACCTACTGCAAGGACCCCTTGTCCAGCTGCAAGTAAGGCGGTCCGGGCTGAGCACCGAACAGGCTGATCTGCCGTTCGGCTCAGCTGCCCCGCGCCGGCGCATCGCTGCTCCAGCATGCGCCGTTTTTTTATGGGCGGGTATCTGCCGTTCCTGTCATGGGTCAAATGGCATCCGGGACAGGTGACCGGCACAAAAAAGCGGCCGCGCTTGGCGGCCGCCCCGGTTGTCCAAACCGGGTCGTCAGCCGAACAGCCCCTTGAAAAACAGGCGGATGCTGTCCCACATGCGGCGGAAGAAGCCGCCCTGCTCGACGCTTTCCTGCGCGACGAGATCGGCCTGCCTGACCACCTTGTCGCCGTCACGGACCTCGACCTTGCCGATGACGTCGCCTGCCTTCACCGGCGCGATCAGCGTCGGCTTCGGCACGATCTGGGCGACGAGCCTGTCGCCCTCGCCGGCCGGCACACTGACCGCCACGACGTCGTTCACGCCTGCCTTGACGGTGCGCGCCGCCCCCTTCCACACCGGCACCTCGGCCAGCACGGCACCCTTGTTGTAGAAGGTCTTGCTGTCGAAAAAGCGGAAACCGTAGCCCAGCAGTTTGGCGGTCTCGGTCGCGCGCGCCGCCTCGCTGTCGGTGCCAAACACGGCGGCAATCAGGCGCTCGCTGCCGCGCTTGGCCGAGGCCACCAGGCAGTAGCCGGCTTCTTCGGTATGGCCGGTCTTCAGGCCGTCGACGCCGTCGTCACGCCACAGCAGGAGATTGCGGTTGGGCTGATTGATGCCGTTCCACAGGAAATATTTCTGCGCGTAGATCGCATAGTGCGCCGGATCCGCATTGATGATGGCCCGCGCCAGGATGGCCATGTCGTGCGCGCTCGAAAAATGGCCCGGGTTGGGCAGGCCGGTCGCATCCTGGAAGTGGGTGTTGCGCATCCCCAGGCGCTGCGCTTCGGCGTTCATCAGCGAGGTGAACGCCTCTTCGCTGCCGGCGATGTGCTCGGCCAGGGCGATGCTGGCGTCGTTGCCCGACTGGATGATGATGCCGTGGAACAGGTCGTCGACCGAGATCTGCTTGCCCACCTCGACGAACATTTTCGAGCCGCCGGTGCGCCAGGCCTTCTCGCTGATGGTCACCATGTCGTTCGGGTGGATCCGCCCGCGCTGCATTTCCCGGGTGGCGATGTAGGCCGTCATCATCTTGGTCAGGCTGGCCGGCGGCAGGCGCGCATCGCCGTCATGCTGGGCCAGGATGTCGCCGCTGGCAGCATCCATCAGCACGTAGGACTTGGCGGCAATCTCCGGCGGCGGCGGAACGAAGGGCGCGCCCCAGACAGCCGGCGCGATCAAGACACCGAGAAACAGGACAAGTCGTTGCAGGAAATGCGGAGTGGTCATGGGTTTGTCGGTTTTGAGTGAAGGAAACAGTATCGGTCCGTGGCATGACTGACATGCACTGCACGCGATAGTTCAGGATACCATTGACCGGCCGCCATGCCGCAGGCGCGCGCCGTTCCCCTGTTAAACTCGCAGGCGGCCTCATCCTTCCCGAACACCATGCTTTATTCCGTCCTGCGACCTGCCCTGTTCAGCCTCGACCCCGAGGATGCGCACCGGCTGACCCTGTCCGGCCTCGACCTTGCGCAACGGCTTGGCCTGCTGGCCCTGCTGCCTCGCGCAACGGGCAAGCCCGTGCAGGTCATGGGCATCGACTTCCCCAACGCCGTCGGCCTTGCCGCCGGCCTCGACAAGGATGGCGCGCACATCAACGCACTGGCGGCACTGGGCTTCGGCTTCATCGAGATCGGCACGGTCACGCCGCGCCCGCAGCCGGGCAATCCGCAGCCGCGCCTGTTCCGCCTGCCCGCGGCCGAAGCCATCATCAACCGCATGGGCTTCAACAACCTCGGCGTCGACAACCTGGTGAGGAACGTCGAGGCGAGCGGATTCCGGGGCGTGCTCGGCATCAACATCGGCAAGAACAAGGACACGCCGAACGACCAGGCCGTCGACGATTACCTGGCCTGCCTCGACAAGGTCTATGCGCATGCCCGCTACGTGACGGTCAACATCTCCTCGCCCAACACGCAGAACCTGCGCGAGCTGCAGCGCGACGAGGCGCTCGACGCACTGCTGTCGGCAATCAAGCTGCGGCAGTCCGAACTCGCGCAGCATCACGGCAAATACGTTCCGGTCGCGCTGAAGATCGCGCCCGACCTCGACGATGCGCAGATCGCCGCGATTGCCGCGCTCCTGATGATGCACCGCATCGACGCCGTGATCGCCACCAACACCACGATCGCACGCGACGCCGTCGCCGGCCTGCCGCATGCGGAGGAAACCGGCGGCCTGTCCGGCGCGCCGGTACGCGATGCATCGACGCGGGTGATCCGCGAACTGGCGCGCCACCTGAAAGGCGAAGTACCGATCGTCGGCGTCGGCGGCATCCTGTCAGGCGCCGACGCGCAGGAAAAAATAGCGGCGGGCGCTTCGCTGGTGCAGCTCTACTCCGGCCTGATCTATCGCGGTCCGGCGCTGGTGCGCGAATGCGTGCGCAGCCTCGCCTAATGCTCGGCCGGCTTCTGTGGTCCGCCGTCGCCGCGTGGCTGCTCCTTGTCGACGCCCACGCCGCACCTGCTGAGCCTGTCCTCACCCATTTTCCGCAGCCCGGCCTCGACGCCGACCAGCTGGGCGTGATCGTCAACGACGACGATCCCGACAGCGTGGCGGTCGCCGCGTATTACATGGCAAAACGCGGCATCCCCGCCGCCAACCTGATCCATGTGCGCTTCAAGCCTGGTGGCAGCACGCTCTCCCGCGAGACGTTCGTCAACCTCAAACGCCAGGTCGACCGCAAGACCCCCAAGGACGTCCAGGCCTATGCGCTGACCTGGACGCAGCCGTACCGGGTCGACTGCATGTCGATCACGTCCGCCTTCGCCTTCGGCTTCGACCCCGCCTGGTGCGCCAGCGGCTGCCAGCCGACACAGGCCAGCCCCTATTTCAACAGCAGCGTGACGCGTCCCTGGACCCGCTACCGCATCCGCCCGACCATGAGCCTGGCTGCCGCCAGCGTCGCCGAAGCGAAGAAGCTGATCGACCGTGGCGTGGCCGCCGATGGCAGCAACCCGGCGGGCACCGCTTACCTTGTCAGCACGACCGATAAAAACCGCAACGTGCGCGCCGCCAGCTACGAAACCGTGCGCGCCCTGATGCAGTCCATCCTGCCGACCGACATCGTCGAGGCCAACGCGCTGGAGAACAAGCCCGACGTGATGTTCTACTTCACCGGGCTGGCGCAGGTCGCCGCGCTCGACAGCAACCATTTCCTGCCCGGCGCCATCGCCGATCACCTCACGTCGGCTGGCGGCGACCTCGTCGGCAGCTCACAGATGAGCAGCCTGCGCTGGCTGCAGGCAGGCGCCACCGGCAGCTACGGCGCGGTGGTCGAGCCGTGCAACTTTCCCGGCAAGTTCCCGGCGCCCGGCGTCGTCATGGCGCACTACCTGCAGGGCGAAACGCTGATCGAGGCCTACTGGAAAAGCGTGCAGATGCCGGGACAGGGGATCTTCATCGGCGAGCCGTTGGCACGCCCGTTTGCCGGCATCC
Organism: Pseudomonadota bacterium; assembly: GCA_021802595.1. Next base: position 1,826 of record JAJZRT010000121.1, on the reverse strand, counting down.
GTCATGACGCTCGCGACGGCATCCTGAGCCTGTCGGCGCGCCTGCTCACGCCCGGGCTCTATGACGTGCAGGCCGCACCGTCGATGATCGGCCCCTACCGCAATGTCGGCCGCCTGGCCATCTCCTGGGGCACGCGCCAGCTCCGGCTCGACCACCTTCCGCCCGCGTACTACCGTTTCGAGCGCCGCGCCGAGCCCGTCCCGGCGCAATAAATCGCTGCACTTCCGGCGCGCAGCGGTTGCGGTATGCTGCACATGTTCATCAGCGCGAGGCCCGCCATGCACATTGGCATTCCCAGGGAAATCAAGAATCACGAATACCGGGTGGCGATCACCCCCGAGGGCGCGCGCGCCCTGACGGAAGCCGGCCACAGCGTCAGCGTCGAAACCGGCGCCGGTGCGGCGTCCGGATTCACCGACGACGCCTATCGCGCAGCCGGCGCCGTGATCGTCAATACAGCCGTCGAAGCCTACGCGGTCGATCTGGTAGTGAAGGTGAAGGAACCGCAGCCCGACGAGGTGACTCAGCTGCGTGAAGGCCAGTTGCTGTTCTGCTACCTGCATCTCGCCGCCGCGCCGCAACTGGCACGTGCGCTGATGGCGCGCGGGGTGACGGCGATCGCCTACGAAACCGTGAGCGAGGCGGGCGGGGGCCTGCCGCTGCTGCAGCCGATGTCCGACATCGCCGGCCGGCTGGCACCGCAGATGGGCGCACTGGGGCTGCACACCTCGCATGGCGGCAGCGGCAAGCTGATCACCGGCCTGCCCGGCGTGCCACCCGCGCGGATACTCATCATCGGCGCCGGGGTGGTGGGCATGAGCGCCGCGCGCACGGCCGTGGGGCTGGGCGCACGCATCACCCTGGTCGACCGCCGGACCGACGCGCTGGCGCGAGCCGAAGCCCAGTTCGGCGCGCGGGTGGAGACGCGCTTCTCCTCGCCCGACGCGATCGCCGACAGTCTCGAACACGCCGACATCGTCATCGGCGCCGCGCAGATTCCCGGCCGCCACGCGCCGCGCCTGATCAGCCTCGAATCCCTGAAGCGAATGCCACCTGGCTCCGTGCTGGTCGACGTCGCCATCGACCAGGGCGGCATCGCCGAGACCTCGCGCCCCACGACCCACAGCCAGCCCTTCTTCGTGGCCGAGGGCATCGTCCATTACTGCGTCACCAACATACCCGGCGCCGTGGCCCGCACCGCCACCAAGGCGCTCACCCATGCCACCCTGCCCTATGTGCAGGCGCTGGCCGCGCAGGGTCTGGCCGCGACCGACGCCGATGGCGGACTGAAGGCGGGGCTGCAGGTGCACGCCGGACGCATCACCCACGCCGGGCTGGCGCAGGACCTGGGTTTCAGTTGAATCAGGCCGCCGGCTGCGCAGCCGGCATGTCCAGCCACGCGTGACCGAGCACCTCCCCTGCCGCGTCGAAGCGGTAGATCAGGGGCACCCCGGAGGGGATCTCCACCCGTTCTATCGCCACCGCATCCAGCCCGTCCAGATGCATCACCAGTCCGCGCAGGGTGTTGCCGTGGCTGATCACCAGCAGGCGCCGCCCCATGCGCAGCCGCGGCAGCAACACTTCGTTCCAGTACGGCAGCATGCGGCGCTGGCAATCACGCAGGCTTTCGCTGGCAGGAAGGTCGCCCGGGTCCATGCCGGCATACAGCGGATCGAAGCGCGGATGGCGTGGATCGTTCCTGTCGAGCGCCGGCGGCGGCTCGTAGTAGCCGCGCCACCAGCGGCGCGACGCTTCTTCACCCCACGTCGCGAAGATCTCGCGCTTGACCATGCCCTGCAACGCACCGTAGTGCCGCTCGTTCAGCC
>JAJZRT010000120.1:6877-8708 GCA_021802595.1 Pseudomonadota bacterium | reverse complement strand
ACTTTTAGGAGCAACAAATGGAAATGACTCAAGCCGTGCTGTACATCGCTGGTGCCCTGATGATGGGTCTGGGCGCACTCGGTGCAGCCGTCGGTATCGGCATCCTCGGCGGCCGCTTCCTCGAAGGCGCTGCCCGTCAGCCCGAACTGATCCCCATGCTGCGCACCCAGTTCTTCATCGTGATGGGTCTGGTCGACGCCGTGCCGATGATCGCCGTCGGTCTGGCCATGTACGTTCTGTTCGCCGTTGCCGGTTAATTCGCGGGTTGCTACGGAACCTCTCTAACCCCCGTCATTAAAAGGTGCGGATATGAATTTCAACGCAACTTTGATCGGCCAGTCCATCACGTTCATCTTCTTCGTGTGGTTCTGCATGAAGTTCGTGTGGCCGCCGATCATGAGCGCGCTCGAAACGCGCAAGAAGCAGATCGCCGACGGCCTTGCCGCAGCCGATCGCGGCAAGCACGAACTGGAACTGGCCGCCAAAAAGGCCGGCGACAACATGCGTGACGCCAAGGCGCAAGCCGCCGAAGTGATCGCCCAGGCTGAAAAGCGCGCTGCGCAAATCGTCGAGGAAGCGAAAGCGGCTGCCAAGGAAGAAGGCGACCGCCAACTGGCCGCAGCCCAGGCCAACATCGCCCAGGAAACCAACCGCGCGCGCGAAAGCCTGCGCGAACAGGTGGCTCTGCTTGCCGTGGCCGGTGCGGAAAAAATCCTGCGCCGCGAAGTCAACGCGCAAACCCACGCTGAGCTCCTGGGCCAGCTGAAAGCCGAGCTGTAAGCCATGAGCGAACTGTCTACCCTGGCTCGTCCCTACGCCGAAGCGGTGTTCCGCATGGCGCAGGGCGAAAACGACCTGGCGGGCTGGTCCTCGCGCATCGCCACCCTGGCGGCCATCGTGTCGGACGCCCAGGTGGCGCGCCTGATCGCCGATCCTGCCGTGCCGGCGGATCGCGTGGCCAGCCTGATCATCGAGGTGGCCGGTGCCGGGCTCGGCGAGCGCGGCGCCAACTTCGTCAAGGTGCTGGCCGAGAATGACCGCCTGCCGCTGCTGCCGGAAATCCGCACGCAGTTCGAAACGCTGAAGGCCAACGCCGAAGGCACGCTCGAAGCCACCATCACCAGTGCGCAGCCGCTGACCCAGGCCCAGGTCGACGATCTGGTGGCCGGGCTCAAGGCCAAGTTCAGCCGCGCGGTGAATGTCCATGTGGCGGTCGATCCCGAACTGATCGGCGGCGCGGTGATTGCCATCGGCGACCAGGTGATAGACGGCTCGGTGAAGGGGCGGCTGCAGCGCATGGCCTTCGCCTTGCAGGGTTAACGCGGCCCAGGCTAATCAAACTCATATTTATCGGAACCTCACGGTTCGGAGAACAGACATGCAATTGAACCCAAGCGAAATCAGCGAACTGATTAAAGCCAAGATCGAAAACCTCGGCGCATCGAGCGAACTGCGCACCCAGGGCACGATCGTGTCCGTCACCGACGGCATCGTCCGCATTCATGGTTTGTCCGACGTGATGTCGGGTGAAATGATCGAGATGCCGGGCAACACCTTCGGCGTGGCGCTGAACCTCGAGCGCGACTCGGTCGGCGCCGTGATCCTGGGCGACTACGAACACATCAAGGAAGGCGACGTCGCCAAGTGCACCGGCCGCATCCTCGAAGTGCCGGTCGGCCGTGGCCTGCTGGGCCGCGTGGTGAACTCGCTGGGCCAGCCGATCGACGGCAAGGGCCCCATCGCCGCCGACACCACCATGCCGATCGAGCGCATTGCGCCGGGCGTGATCGAACGTAAATCGGTCGACCAGCCGGTGCAGACCGGCCTGAAG
>JAJZRT010000120.1:0-6867 GCA_021802595.1 Pseudomonadota bacterium | reverse complement strand
CCCGGTCGGCCGCGGCCAGCGCGAGCTGATCATCGGCGACCGCCAGACCGGCAAGACCGCCGTCGCGATCGACGCCATCATCAACCAGAAGGGCACCGGCGTGAAGTGCATCTACGTCGCCGTCGGCCAGAAGGCTTCCTCGGTTGCCAACGTCGTGCGCAAGCTGGAAGAGCACGGCGCGATGGACCACACCATCGTCGTCGCCGCGACCGCCTCCGACGCCGCCGCCATGCAGTACATCGCCCCGTACGCCGGCTGCACCATGGGCGAGTTCTTCCGCGACAACGGCGAAGACGCGCTGATCGTGTACGACGACCTCACCAAGCAGGCCTGGGCCTACCGTCAGGTGTCGCTGCTGCTGCGCCGTCCGCCGGGCCGCGAAGCCTACCCGGGCGACGTGTTCTACCTGCACTCGCGGCTGCTCGAACGCGCTGCGCGCGTCAACGCCGACTACGTCGAGAAGCTCACCCAGGGCGCGGTCAAGGGCAAGACCGGCTCGCTGACCGCGCTGCCGATCATCGAGACGCAGGCCGGCGACGTGTCCGCCTTCGTGCCGACCAACGTGATCTCGATCACCGACGGCCAGATCTTCCTCGAGACCGACCTCTTCAACGCCGGCATCCGTCCCGCGATCAACGCCGGCCTGTCGGTGTCGCGCGTCGGTGGCGCCGCGCAGACCAAGGTCATCAAGAAGCTCGGCGGCGGCGTCCGTCTGGCGCTGGCGCAGTACCGCGAACTCGCGGCCTTCGCACAATTTGCATCGGACCTCGACGAAGCCACCCGCAAGCAGCTCGAACGCGGCCGCCGCGTGACCGAGCTGATGAAGCAGGCGCAATACTCGCCGATGTCGGTGTCGCAGATGGCGCTGACCCTGTTCGCGGTCAACAAGGGCTACATGGACGACGTCGAGGTCAACAAGATCCTGCCGTTCGAGTCCGCGCTGATGGCGTTCATGAAGTCCAAGTACGCCAGCATCATGGACACCATCGAAACCAGCGGCAACCTGGATGACGCCACCGAAAAGGCGCTCACCGCCGCGGTGGACGAGTTCAAGAAAACCGGCGTGTACTGATAGGAGCCCAGCATGGCTGCCGGAAAAGAGATACGGACCAAGATCAAGAGCGTGGAAAACACGCGCAAGATCACCAAGGCCATGGAAATGGTCGCGGCGTCCAAGATGCGCCGTGCGCAGGATCGCATGAAGGCCGCGCGCCCGTATGCCGAGAAGATCGCCCGCGTGGCGACACACCTGGCGTATGCGCACACCGAGTACAAACATCCCTTCGTGATCGCGCGTGACAAGGTCAAGCGCGTCGGCCTCATCGTCGTCACCTCCGACAAGGGCCTGTGCGGCGGACTCAACACCAACGCCCTGCGCATGGTGGTGAACCAGATGAAGCAGTGGGAGGCCGCCGGCGTCGGCATCGACGTCACCGCGATCGGCAACAAGGGCCTGGGTTTCATGCAGCGCCTGGGTGCCAGCGTGGTGTCGCAGCTGACCGCGATCGGCGACACGCCGCACATGGACAAGCTGATCGGCCCGGTGAAGATCATGCTGGACGCGTATCTGGAGGGGCGCATCGACGCGCTCTACATCGTCTACAACCGTTTCATCAACACGATGAAGCAGGAGCCGACGCTGACCCAGCTGCTGCCGCTGAAACAGATGGAAGATGCCGAAGAGGCCAGCCTGAAGACGCACTGGGACTACATCTACGAGCCCGACGCCAAGCCGGTGGTCGACAGCATGCTGATGCGCTACATCGAGTCGCTGGTCTACCAGGGCGTGGCCGAAAACATCGCATGCGAGCAGTCGGCGCGGATGGTGGCGATGAAGGCCGCCTCCGACAACGCCAAGAACGTGATCGGCGAACTGAAGCTGATCTACAACAAGACCCGCCAGGCCGCGATTACCAAGGAGCTGTCGGAGATCGTTGCCGGTGCAGCCGCGGTTTAAGGCGCACAGAATTTAACTGATTAGGCCAAGATTTAATTTTATTAGGAAGGCAACATGAGCAACGGAAAAATTGTTCAGATCATCGGTGCGGTGGTGGACGTGGAGTTTTCGCGTGATGCCATGCCCAGGGTCTTCGAAGCGCTGAAAATGCAGTCCCCCGAGCTGACCTTCGAAGTTCAGCAGCAGCTGGGTGACGGCATCGTGCGCACCATTGCGATGGGCTCGACCGACGGTCTGCGCCGCGGCATGGAAGTGCTCGCCACCGGCAACCCGATTCTGGTGCCGGTCGGCCAGAAGACCCTGGGCCGCATCATGAACGTGCTGGGCGAGCCGGTCGACGAAGCCGGCCCCATCGGCGCGGAAACCTCGATGCCGATTCACCGCAAGGCCCCGGCCTACGCCGACCAGGCCGCCACGGTGGAAATCCTCGAAACCGGCATCAAGGTCATCGACCTCATCATGCCGATCGCCAAGGGCGGCAAGGTCGGCCTGTTCGGCGGCGCCGGCGTGGGCAAGACCGTGACCCTGATGGAGCTGATCCGCAACATCGCCGTCCAGCACAGCGGCTTCTCGGTGTTCGCCGGCGTCGGCGAGCGTACCCGCGAAGGCAACGACTTCTATCACGAGATGAAGGAAGGCGGCGTGCTGGACAAGGTCGCGCTGGTCTACGGCCAGATGAACGAGCCGCCGGGCAACCGTCTGCGCGTTGCGCTGACCGGCCTGACCATGGCCGAATACTTCCGCGACGAAGGGCGCGACGTGCTGCTGTTCGTCGACAACATCTACCGCTACACCCTGGCCGGCACCGAAGTGTCCGCGCTCTTGGGCCGGATGCCGTCCGCGGTGGGCTACCAGCCGACGCTGGCCGACGAAATGGGCCGCCTGCAGGAGCGCATCACCTCGACCCGTACCGGTTCGATCACCTCCTTTCAGGCCGTGTACGTGCCGGCGGACGACCTGACCGACCCGTCGCCCGCGACCACCTTCGCCCACCTCGACGCCACCCTGGTGCTCTCCCGTCAGGTCGCCGAACTGGGCATCTACCCTGCGGTGGATCCCCTTGACTCAACCTCGCGGATTCTCGATCCGCAGGTGGTCGGCGAAGAGCACTACGGCGTGGCCCGTGCGGTGCAGGGCACGCTGCAGAAGTACAAGGAACTGCGCGACATCATCGCGATTCTGGGCATGGACGAACTGTCGCCCGAAGACAAGCTGGCCGTGTCGCGTGCGCGCAAGCTGCAGCGCTTCCTGTCGCAGCCCTTCTTCGTCGCCGAAGTGTTCACCGGCGCGCCGGGCAAGTACGTCACGCTGAAAGAGACCATCGCCGGCTTCAAGGCGATCGTCGAAGGCGAATACGACCACCTGCCCGAACAGGCCTTCTACATGGTCGGCTCGATCGAAGAGGCCGTCGAGAAGGCGAAGACGATTCAGTAATGGGTATGCAGTAAGCGGTAAGGGGTGAGCTGGTTGCTCGCTGCTCACCGCTCGCTGCTCCCCGCTCACGAGGTTTCAAAATGGCCATGACCATCCACGTCGACATCGTCAGCGCAGAAAAATCACTCTACTCCGGCACCGCCGAAGTGGTGATTGCTCCCGGCCAGCGCGGCGAACTTGGCATCTACCCGCGGCACACCCCGCTGCTGACCACGCTCAAGCCCGGTGCGGTGCGCATCAAGGTGCCGAACCAGGCCGAAGAAGAGCTGGTCTACGTGTCCGGCGGCATTCTCGAAGTGCAGCCGCATGTCGTCACCATCCTGTCGGACACCGCCATCCGTGGCGCCGATCTCGACGAAGCCAAGGCGCTCGAGGCCAAGCGCGCCGCCGAGGAGGCGATGAAAGACAAGGCGGCCACCCTGGACTATGCCCAGGCACAAGCCGAGCTGGCACAGGCGGTCGCCCAGCTGGCCGCGATCAAGAAGCTTCGCAAGCTGAGCTGATCTCGGGTCAGTCGGGATCTGTACAAGGCAACCTTCGGGTTGCCTTTTTCGTTGGCGCAGCCAAACCGGGACTCGCGGGAATGTCCGCTCCTGGGTTAAGATGCGGCGCTTCCGCGCGAGTGTTGACGCGATCGTCCGGCAAGCAAGAACCGATTAATACGCTAGATTGAAAAAGGATGCCCAGATGCCGGCCATTGCGTGTGCAAGCGAAGGCGGCCAGGCACGTGGGGCCGATGTATCCGGGGGAAGCGAGAGCGTTTTCGTTTCGCCCTGTTATTTTTAAAACAACCATCAGGAACCTGACTATGCGAGCTACCCGTTTTCTTCTCAATACCACCGTGGCATGCCTGATGTCTGCCGGTGCGATTTCCGCGCAGGCGGCACAAGGTGTTTTCTACGATCCCACCAATGCGGCCAGCTCGTCCGGCAAAACGACGGGTTATGAGTTGTACAGGACCATCGGCTGTCCTGGCAAGGGCCTGCTGGACGCACCCTGCCAGGTGCCGAAGGAAGCCGACACCGATGGCGACGGCATTGTGGACTCGAAGGACAAGTGCCCGACGGTTTATGCGAAAACCGCAGACGGTTGCCCCGCTCCCGAGCCTGTTGCCGAGCCCGCACCGGCCCCGGCGCCCGCTCCCGCACCGGCCCCGGTCGCTGCACCCGCACCGAAGAAGCTGGTGCTGGAAGGCGTGAATTTCGACCACGACAAGGCGACCTTGCGTGAAGATGCCTATCCCATCCTGGACCAGGCCGCAGAGGGCCTCAAGGAATGGGGTGACGTCAAGGTCGAAGTCGATGGGTATACCGACAGCAGGGGCAAGGACAAATACAACCTGAAGCTGTCACAGCGTCGTGCGGAAGCGGTTCGCAACTACCTGGTCAGCAAGGGGATTGCCGCGGACCGTCTGACAGCGAAGGGATTTGGGGAAACCAAGCCGGTCGCAAACAACAAGACGGCGGAAGGTCGCTTCAAGAATCGCCGGGTCGAACTGGTCGAGCAGAAGTAAGACTTCGAGCCACAGGACAAACGGGAGCTTCGGCTCCCGTTTTTTCATGTCGCGGCCATGCCGAGGCTTTATACTTGGCGCGCGACTTGCTCTCGACGTGTTGATGCGAACACACTGCCAGACCGATACCCATGCATTCCATGCTTGAAATCCTGATCCTCGCGGCGGGCAAAGGGACCCGGATGCGTTCAGACCTGCCCAAGGTGCTGCACAGGCTGGCGGGCAAACCGCTACTCGGGCATGTGGTGGATACGGCCCATGCGCTGGGCGCGGCGCAAACCTGCGTGGTCTATGGCTTCGGGGGCGAGGCGGTGCCGCAGGCGATGGCTGACGACAAGCTGACGTTTGTGCTTCAGGCCGAACAGCATGGAACCGGCCACGCCGTGAAACAGGCGCTGCCCCGGCTTGCCGACGAGGGCGTGACGCTGGTGCTGTATGGCGACGTGCCGTTGACGCGCACCTCCACCCTGCAGCCGCTGGTGGCCGCAGCACAGGCGGGCAAGCTGGGCCTGTTGACCGTCAATCTTGCGCATCCCGACGGCTATGGCCGCATCGTGCGGGATGCGGATGGCCGGGTGCGGCGCATCATCGAACACAAGGACGCGACGCCTGCCGAACGGGCGATCCATGAAGTCAATACCGGCATCCTCGCCGTGGCGACCCGCCATCTCAGGCAGTGGATCGGGGAACTGAAGAACGACAACGCGCAGGGCGAGTACTACCTGACCGACGTCATCGCGCTGGCGGTGCGGGACGGCGTGACGGTGGAAACCCACCAGCCGGCCCATGAATGGGAAGTGCTCGGCGTCAACAGCAAGGCCCAGCTGGCCGAGCTCGAGCGCATCCACCAGGGCGAGATCGCGCAGGCGCTGCTCGACGTCGGCGTCACCCTGATGGATCCGGCGCGGCTCGATGTGCGCGGCACGCTGACCTGCGGGCGCGATGTGGTGATCGACGTCAACTGCGTGTTCGAGGGCCATGTGGAACTGGCCGATGGCGTGCAAGTGGGCGCCAACTGTGTGCTGCGCAACGTGAAGATTGCCGCGGCAACCCGCATCGATGCCTTCACCCTGATCGACGAGGCGGTGATCGGCGAAGCCAACCGGCTGGGGCCGTTCTCGCGCATCCGCCCGGGCACCACGCTGGCGCGCGACGTCCACGTCGGCAACTTCGTCGAGATCAAGAACAGCCAGATCGACGACGGTTCCAAGATCAACCACCTGTCCTACGTGGGCGACACCACCATGGGCAAGAAGGTGAACATCGGCGCCGGCACCATCACCTGCAATTACGACGGTGCCAACAAGCACCGCACCGTCATCGAGGACGACGTCTTCGTCGGCTCCGACACCCAGCTGGTGGCGCCGGTTACCGTGGGCCGCGGCGCGACGCTGGGCGCCGGCACCACGCTGACCCGGGACGCGCCCGCGGGCGAGCTCACCCTGTCGAGGGCGAAGCAACTGACGATCAATGGCTGGAAGCGGCCGCTCAAACAGAAAAAGGAAGACTAGGCATGTGCGGCATTGTCGGCGCGGTTGCGCAACGTAACGTCGTCCCCATCCTGCTCGAGGGCCTGCGGCGGCTGGAATACCGCGGCTACGATTCAGCCGGACTGGTCACCATCGACGGCGGCCTCAAGCGGGTGCGCAGCGTCGGCCGCGTTGCCGGCCTGGCGGAAGCGTGCGCGGCGCAGCGGGTGCACGGCAACCTCGGCATTGCGCACACCCGCTGGGCCACCCACGGCGCGCCGTCGGAAGCCAACGCCCATCCGCACGTCAGCGGCCGTCTTGCCGTGGTGCATAACGGCATCATCGAAAACCATGAGGTGCTGCGCGAGCGCCTCAAGGCGGGAGGCTTTGTGTTCACGTCGGAAACCGATACCGAAGTCATCGCGCACCTGATCGAGCATCACTTCCGGCAGTCCAAGGATCTGCTCGCCGCGACCCGTGCCGCCGTGGCCGAA
>JAJZRT010000119.1 GCA_021802595.1 Pseudomonadota bacterium | reverse complement strand
CGACCTGCCCGGTTGCCGGATCGATCAGGGTGTCCGGAATCGGATCGTTGAGCGGCACGCCGTTCACGTCCGTGCCAAAGGGCGCCGGGTTGTCGGGCGTGGCCGACGAGGTCGCCAGCAGCGGCTCGGAGATCTGATAGAGCGACAGCGTGTTGTGGTCGACCACGACGTCGGCGAAGGAGAACACCTTGGCCTTGAAGCGGGCGGTGATCTTGGGACCCTGTCCCGCACCCGGCATGAACGGCGTCATCTCGGCGCCGGTCAGGTGGTCATCCAGCCAGGAGGCCGGGCCATTGGGGAAGGTCAGCCCGGGTCCGTAAGAATAACTGCCGGTGGCGGAATCGTCCTGGTCGACCCCTTTGCCCGAACCGCGCGTGGATTCCAGGGCGTTGTCGTGGCCGCCTTCGCCGCCGGCGCCCTCGACCAGGTAGATCACCCCGTCGGGAACCGTGTTGCGCGTTCCGTCGAAAGCGTCGTCGATGGCGACGGCCGGACCGCCCGCCGTGGTCGGCGCGTCGGCGACGGTCGCCAGCGCGCGCAGCGGATAGGTGCGCTGGTAGTTGTGCTCGTGCCCGTTGAACACCACGTTGACGCCGTGATCCTCGAGCAGTTTGGCGATGCGGCGCATCTGGAAATTGCGCATGGTCAGGTTGCCGGACGAGAACGAGGGGTGATGGAACACCACGATCTTCCAGGTCTGCCGGGTCGAATCGAGGTCGTTGATCAGCCACTGGCGCAGGATGGCGGGATACTCGGGGAAGCTCGTCGGGGCGCTCTGATAGGTCGGCGCATAGCTCAGCAGGGCGTCGAACAGGTGCGGGTTGCCGTCCAGGAAGACGAAGTGGGCATTACCCTGGTCGAACGAGTAATTGCCCATGGTGTCGATCTGGCGCTTGTAGCCTTTGCCGGTATCCACGCGGGTGCTGGCGCGGAACGCCTCGATGGCCGCGGGCGAGTCGTAGCTGACGCCGTTGTACTTGAAATAGAAGCCGTCCGGCGTGCTGCTGTCGCCGTTGAAGATGTTCTGGAGATCGACCCCCTGGGGGCCGTTGAGCGGGAAGTAGTAATTGTTGAAATACTGCAGCGCATCCCCGCCGCCGGTGCCGCCGCTGTAGGGACCGGCGTTTGCCCCGAGCAGGTTGGCGCTGATGCCCGTGCCGCCGAGGTCGTGGTTGCCGGCGACGATGTAATAGGGAATGTGGCGGATGAACGGGGCGCCGGTTTCGTTCGAGCTGACGTCGTTGTTCCACACCGGCATCCAGAAATCGCGGTAGTTTCCTTCTGCGCCATCGAAGTACACGTTGTCGCCGGTGTTCAGCGCCAAGTCAGGTTTCGGCAGCGTCGGCGCGCCGGGGATGGAGAGGTTGTGCACCTCGTACATCTGGTGAACGATGCGTGCTTCGTAGTTGACGCGCCGGGCCGGATTCGAATTCGGCAGGGCGGGGAAGTAGCCCTCGTCGCCCATGACCTGGAAGGAGAAGCGGCCGTGCTGCTTGCGCGTATGGAAGGAGGCGGCGAACCCGCTGGCGGGCAGACCCGGGCCGGTCACGCGATAGTAGTAGGTCGTGTCGTACTGCAATCCCTTGAGGACCGCGTAGTAGTTGGCGTGGGCGCCTGACGCCGCAGGGGGGTTGGGCAGGGACGGGTCGGCGCTCAGATAGTCGTCCACGACGCGGCCCTTGACCTCAGCCCGGGCGCCGTAGCGGGGGCTCTTGCCGTATTCCACCGTGTAGGACGCCGGGTTCGGCGCCGGTTCGTCCGTCTGCCAGGCGATCACCTTGAGGTCACGGGATTCGAACTGGCTCGCGTCGCCCGGCTGGATGTAGGGTTGGTACGTGACCTCCATCGCCAGCAGCGGCGCGGAATCCATGGCTGCGAACGCAGCGGCAAGCAGGACTGCGAGCGTGTTTTTCTTCCAGATCGGTGTAAGCACAATTTCCCCTATTCACAATGAGCGTTGGCACATGGATCCGGCGGTGCGCGCCGGCAGCCTGGGTTCAGGCTGCCGACGAGCTTATGGGGCGAATGTGAAGGGATATGCGGCCGGCCAGAACAGGAACATGGCCCATCTGTCTCATCGGGGCAGGCTATCCTTGCCTGATCCGGTTCCTATACTGGAACCTCGCCAGGGAGCGGCAGGATGGAGGGCCGGGACATGGCCAGATGGATTTTCGAGCCGGGACACTCCGCCGCCGCATTCGCGGTGCGGCACATGATGGTTTCGCACATGCGCGGCCTGTTCAAGAACGTGCGCGGCAGCCTCGACTTCTATCCGGACAGGCCGGGGGCGACCGCTGCCGTCGAGGCCACGATCGACGCGGCGGGCGTCTGGTCGGGGGACGGCGCACGCGACGCGCACCTGCGCGCGCCGGACTTCCTGGACGTGGAGACGTACCCGGAGATCGTCTTTCGCAGCACCGGGGTCCGCTGCGTGGGCGAAGCCGATTTCAGGGTGGCGGGCGACCTCGTCCTGCGCGGCGTGACCCGGCCGGTCGTGCTGGACGCGCATTACCTCGGACGCTGGCAGTGTCCCTACTGGGAGGGCGACCGCGACCTGGGGCCGACGACCCGCATCGGCTTCGTCGCCACCACGGCGATCAACCGCCATGATTTCGGCGTGAGCTGGAATGCGCCGCTGGATCGGGGCGGCGTGGTGGTCGGCGACGAGGTGGCGATCACGCTGGACGTCGAGGCCATCCTCGAGTCCGACATGCAGCGGATCGCCGGGAGTCTGCGCGGTCAGTGAGCGCCGGCCTTCCGGCGCGGTGCTGCTTTCCCGCTTATCCCCGGTAAAGCACCCGTTCGGTCTGGTGCACGATTTCCTGAGCAGTGGCGCTGTCCGTCAGCAGGCCATTGCTGGCGATGACGCGCATCCGGGTGGTTTTCGTGGTGAGGGGTTCCAGCAGCACTTCGATATCGCGATCCCGGGCCGTCGCATTGATCACGCGCTCGCCCCCGTCATTGGTCGAGCGCGAGACGACCTTCACGCCCATGTCGTGCATGGCTCGTAAGCTGCCTGATTCCACCGTCTTCATGGGCGCCGTGAAGGTCCTGTAGATGATGCCGTTGACGGTGTGCGAGACGCCCATGCTGGCACCGAGGGAAGCCGCGGTGAGCGTGATGGGGGAGCACCCGACCGTCCCGGCCGCCAGCACGAGGACGGCGAGGGCGGAACGGGCTTGCAGGAAACGGCGTCGGGTCATGTGCATGTCGGGTACGTGCCAAATCGTGAGGGTTGCCTGGTGAACGTCCGGGCGAGCCCGGTTGGGCCGGGACTCAGGCCAGGATGACTGGATAACGGCCATCCGGTCGCCCGGGTTTAGGCCGGGCACCCGGGGCCCCGGCTACCGCAGCCCGGCGGCGGATGCGCCGGCTGACGGGGCCCCTTCACTGGCCAGTTCCTCGGTCCAGGCCAGCGCTTGCAGCTGGGCGACATTGACCTCGTCGGGACTGGAGGCGATGTCGGCGGCATAGCGGGCGATCTGCTCGAAATCGCTGCGCTCGGAGGCTTCGGCGAGTTTTAGGAAGGGCGCATAGGGACCGCTCTGGTGGACCAGGGCCTGGACGATGGGCTCGGGCATGGGAAGCTGTTCGAGCAGGCGGGCGAGCGGGATTTCCATCAGCGGTTCGGCCAGGGAGAACAGCCCGGTGATGAACAGCTCGTCCTGGGCCTGGCGATCGAGCCGGGTGCGGCCGAGCAGTTCGCACAGGCGCCCGCGCATCACGGCGGTACGCGCCAGCAGGGCGTTGGTGGGCGTCGGGTTGGCGGTGACGAGGAGCAGTGCCAGCCAGCGATACAGCGTCATCAGCCCGATCTGGGCCAGGGCCTGGCGCACGGTGTGGACCTGCCGTTGCAGGCCGCTGGCGGCTGAATTGGCGTAGCCCAGCAGGCGCAGGGTCAGCGCGGCGTTGCGGCGCAGGGGTTCTTCGATCTCGCCCAGATCTTCGCAGGTGCGCACCGTGTTCATCAGTTCCAGCACGGCCAGCTGCCCCGGCTGGATGGACTTGTTGGCGAGGTTCTCCGGACGCGCGAAGTAATAGCCCTGGAAATACTGGATGCCGCTGGCGCGGCAGAGTTCGAACATCTCGCGAGTCTCGACCTTTTCGGCGATGAACTGGCCTTTGAAGTCGCGCTGGATGTGCGCGATGATTTCCACGGTCTTTTCGGGATGCTGCTCGAGCACGTCGAGCTTGACGAAGTCGACCATCGGCAGCAGCGGGCGGTACTCCTCCAGGCAGACGAAGTCATCGAGCGCGAAGCGGTAGCCGAGCTGGCGGAGTTCGCGGATGCGGGCGATCAGCACCGGCGAGACCGGCACGGTCTCGAGGATTTCGTAGACCACGTGATGGGGCGGCAGCAGGCAGACGAAGTCGCTCATCAGGGTGGCTTCGTCGAGGTTGATGAAGGCGAGTCTGCCTTGCAGCAGCCAGTCGGGGCCGAGGCAGAGGGTGTTGCTGATGACCTCGACGCCGGCCTGCAGCTGGCTGCTGATCTGGGCCGAGACGGAGGCCATCGATTGCCTGAACAGGAGTTCGTAGGCGAACAGGCGATGCTCGGCATCGACGATGGGTTGCCGCGCCAGGAAGGTTTCCTTGCCCATCCGGTCTCCTCGAAAGACGTATGTTTATGATTGTGGCCGCGTACGCGCAGAGGCCGGCTTCGTCCGAACCGATCGCGAACGGAGCGGTCGGAGAGGCGTGGCGGATGCCGCGGACACGCATCTTAACGATGCATCAACCCAAAACTTGAGGCCCATTCATCCCGATGAAACAAATCCTTCTCGGAAACAGCGATCTGTCCGTTCCGGCTGTCTGCCTCGGCACCATGACCTTCGGCCAGCAGAACAGCGAGGCCGAGGCGCATGCCCAGCTGGACCATGCCCTTGGCGAGGGCGTCAACTTCATCGATACCGCCGAAATGTACCCGGTCCCGGCGCGGGCCGAGACGACTGGGCTGACCGAGCGCTACGTGGGCACCTGGCTGAAGCGCCAGCCCCGCGACCGCATCGTCCTGGCGACCAAGGCGACCGGCCCCGGACGGGCGATGGACTGGATCCGGGCCGGGCAGCTCGGTTTCAGCCGGGGCAACCTGCAGCAGGCGCTCGACGGCTCGCTCACGCGCCTGCAGACGGATTACGTCGATCTCTACCAGCTGCACTGGCCGGATCGCAGCGTGCCGATGTTCGGCCAATACCATTTCCAGCCGGAACAGGAGCGCGAGACCGTGCCATTGCGGGAAACCCTGGCCGCCCTGGCCGGCTTCATCCAGGCGGGGAAGATTCGGCATTGGGGCCTGTCCAACGAAACGCCGTGGGGGGTGATGACGGTCCTGCGCCTGGCCGACGAAATGGGCATGCCCCGTCCGGTATCGGTCCAGAATGCCTACAGCCTGCTGAACCGGACCTGGGAAAACGGCCTCGCCGAGATCGGCTTCCGCGAGCGGATCAGCCTGCTGGCCTATTCGCCGCTCGGCTTCGGCGTGCTCACCGGCAAATACCTGCGCGACGCCAGGGCGCCGGGACGGATCAATCTCTTCGCCGGGTTCGCCAGCCGCTACGCCAAGCCGGCCACGGCGCCGGCCGTGGCGGCGTATGCGGCGCTCGCCGACCGGCACGGCCTCACGCCCGCCCAGCTGGCGCTGGGCTTCACCGCCGGCCGCTGGTGCGTCGGCAGCACGATCGTCGGCGCCACCACGATGGCACAGCTGCAGGAGAATCTGGCCGCCGTCGAGGTCGGGCTGTCAGCCGAGATTCTCGCGGACATCGAGCGCATCCACCTGCAGTTTCCCAACCCGGCGCCATAAATGCCGGGTAGCGGGGAACGGCAGGCCCGCGGTCAGTCGCGGTGCTCGTGTTCCCGCTCACCACGATCCCGGTAGGAGTCGCGGTCCCGGTACCTGATCTCCCGGGGATAGCGATCCCGGGGCAGGTCTTTCCAGGGGCCTGCCCTGTCCCGTGAATAGCTCCAGCGATGGTCGCGCTCGTGGTAGTAATAAAAGAAGCCATCGTGAACGTAGTACGGCTCCACGCCGAGTTCCACGACGAAGGGCAGCGCCGGCGCCACCGCATAATCCGGGCCGTATGCGGGCGTCACGACGCATCCGGCGAGAAGCGCCGCAAGCAGCGGGCCGTACAACCTGAACGTGTGTCTGGCCATGTCATTTCTCCTGGTGGGGATTCCGATAACGATGCGGGTTACGCGCGGGGCGAGGCTGCTCCGCCCCGGGTGTGAACGAAAGCGTTGGCCATTCCGGATCCTTTGGCGAGGCGACCCTGTTCTTTATAGCCGTTTATCCCGCGCGGTCACGCCCAGGCGGGAATGGAAACCTTCCGATGGGCTGGCACACAAATCGCACTTCCATGGGTGTTGCTTCCCCAGGGAGTTGCACCATGATGACGGCCACCAAGACGCCACTGCCCGCTGCGCACAGCGATATCGTGGAATCCGAACTGCTCGAGATGCTGCAGGCATTGATCGACGCCCGCTGCGGGTTGTCGGCAATTCATCAGCTGCTTGACGAGGCCAAGACAATGGCGGAAATCCGCGCCCGGTTTGCCCGGTGGCAGGCCGGGCAGCATGGCGACGTCCCGCACGACGCAGGATCCTGACGCGGGTCGCGTTGCAGGCCGGCGCGCGTCTGCTGCAGGAAAGTGATGCGCAGGGAGAGCCAGGGCAGACAGGCTGGCCGTCCCAGGCATTGGCCACATCCCTGTCATGGCTTTCAGCCTGCCAGCAGGACGGGCATCCGGCGTTCGCTACGCTCGGACCGGGGCGGGAAGGGCCGCCGCTTCACTTCGTTGCCCTGGTCGTTGCGGTAAACCAGTTCGTGCGTGGAGAAGTCGTATTCCGCGTGATGTGGATTGCTCCACTGGTTGAGGAAATGCACATAGAAGGCCGAGAACAGACCCTGCGTGGGTTTGTCCCGCAGCAGGGCGAAGACGTATTCCGGCTGGTCCTTGAGTTCATGGCCGTCGTGGCAGTATTGCACCCACACGTACTCGCCGGTGACGATCAGGCTCCAGAAAGGCGGGTCCTCGTAGAACTTGAGCGTGACCTGCTTGCCAGCAGCTGCCAGGGCAGCCAGCCGCTCGATCGTGGCGGCGGTCTCCTGGCAGTAGGTTTCGAGCAGGGGGGCGGGATCGCCCAGCGATTGCAGGCGACGCAGGGCACCTGCGCCATGTGGGTTCATCAGCATGACCCGCAGCTCGTAACTGTGGTCGATCACCTGGCGCAGCTTGCGTCGCTCCGAAACGAAGGTGTCGTATCCGGTGACCGACATCACCGATACGTCGCGGGTGCCGCTGATCCGGTCGAGCAGCTTGCGGTCGTTTCCGCGCACGAGCCCGTCGCGTTCGCCGCGCACATGCACCAGCGAGACCAGGCGGTTCAGGCGGTGGCTGAGACGGCCCTGCCGTGCGCTGAGAAACAGGTTGAACAGCATCACCAGCACGGCGGCGAAAATGATTTCGTTGGCCAGCAGCAGTTGCGAATTGTCCTCCACCTGAGGCCACCAGGTGAACAGGATGAATTTCGCCAGCATCGGCAGAGAGAAGGCGATGCCGACCGCCAGGAGCGTGACCCCGACATGACTGAAGATGTGGCGGAGCGTGTGAAAGAGGCTGAAAAGATGCGGGTTGCGCGCCATGTGCTGATCTCGTTGACAGGGAAACGGAGAAGAACCCAGCATGTGCCGTGCCATGCTGAAAAATCCCCATTTTTTCAATGGCTTGGGAAAAATATCCGGGGTGGGCGGCCGTCTTTCCGTCGCCTTGCGGCGACACGGAATCGGGCTGTTCCTGCAATGCCTTGTCAGGCAAGGATATTTTATGTCTGCTGGCAGAGACAGGCGGCGTTCGCCAGGCTGCAAGGCCCGGACATGCGCGAAATGTCCGATTGTTTTTGTCGGGTATTGGCCTAAAAAGAGGGACGGATCGTTCGCCGGCATCTTCCCGGTCTGTCGCTTTTTTCATTCATGCAGGAGGCATTCGCCATGAGAAATGTTCATATCGACTATCACGACTCGAACCACGACTTCCGGACCGCCAGCCTGTTGGCGAAAGACGCGGCGAAAGAGAACCAGATGAAGGATCCGACCATCATCTCCTGGCATCACAGCGGAAGGACGGAGGAGATGTCGCCCTTCTACGCCGGTGCCAATCCCGCGACCTGGTGGGAAAAATACGGCGAGGGCAACGGCGGCCGGCTGGAGGTCGACGTCGGCGACGACTACCAGTTCATCATGATGGATACGCACGCTTACGAGACTGTTGGCGAGATGCCGCTGCGCAACCTGACGGATCGCGACGGAAACCCCTATCTTTGCCTGACACCACTGCAGGGCATGAGCTCCTCGGTGCCCAGGCAAGATGCCTGCATCCTCCTGGACGGCTGGCTGGCGGATCAGTATTGAAGCCAGGCCCGCGCCCGCACTGCCCATACGCTCATTTCACGAGAAGGCCGCACCATGCGCTATAGCATCAGGCTCTTGATGAGCCAGTTTGTCACCCATGACGTGAAACGTTTCATCGTCAGCAAGCCCGAGGGGTTTTCCTTCGTGCCGGGGCAGGGCGTCGAGCTGGCGATCGATCGTCCTGGCCTGAGCGAAGCGGGACGGCCCTTCACGCCTACCGGGCTGGCCGAAGAAGGCGTGCTGGAGTTCACCATCAAGGCCTATCCGCATGCGGGCGTGACCCAGGCGCTGAGATCGGA
>JAJZRT010000118.1 GCA_021802595.1 Pseudomonadota bacterium | reverse complement strand
GTCCGCCGCGTGCCCGCAAGGAAAAACCCAAGGTTTCCGCGTTCACCGGTGCGAAGATTGACCGGATTCTCGCCCTGAAACCGGACCTCGTGGTCGGTTTCTCGAACTTGCAGGCAGACATTGCCGCGCAGCTGGTGAAAAGCGGACTGGAAGTGCACATCTTCAACCAGCGCAGCGTCGCCGGGATCCTGTCGATGATCATGACGCTGGGCGCGCTCGTTGGCACGCCGGACCGGGCTGCGATGCTGGTGGCGCAACTGCAGGATGGGATGGATCGCGTTCGGGAGCGCGCCAGCTGCCTGCCGGCCCGTCCGCAGATTTATTTTGAAGAATGGGATGAGCCGATGATCTGTGGCATCGGATGGGTCTCGGAGCTGATCGGCATAGCGGGCGGCGAGGATTGTTTCGCTGAACTGGCCCGGCAACCGCTTGCCCGCGACCGCCGGATCAACGATCCGGACGAAGTGCTGCGCCGCCGGCCGGACATCATCATCGGTTCCTGGTGTGGCAAGAAATTCCGTCCGGAACGGGTCTGCCAGCGCCCTGGCTGGGAGGCTATCCCGGCAGTTCGGTCCGGACAAGTTCATGAGATTGCGTCTGCCGACATCCTGCAGCCCGGGCCCGGCGCCCTCAGTGACGGCCTGGCGAAGCTGCATGCAATCATTGCAGGCTGGGCCCCGATGGCTGCGCATGAATAGGGTCCTGATCCTTGTGCTGGCGCTGGGTCTGGACGCCGTTCTGGGCGAACCGCGCAGGGCGCATCCGCTGGTTGCTTTCGGCCGTATGGCGCAGCGGGTGGAACGGCATCTTTACGGCAAAAGGGGTGATTCCTGGCGATGGTTTCGTGGCGTACTGGCTGTCACGGTACTGCTCGTGCCGTTTACCTTGGTTGCCGCGGGGCTGACAGGACCGTCACCGGCTGGCATGGCGGCTGCGGTCGTGCTGCTTTATCTCGCTCTGGGTGGCCGCAGCCTGGTGGAGCACGCAGCGCGGGTGCAGACGGCGCTTGCCGCGAAGGATCTCCGTGAGGCGCGCATCCAGGTATCCCGGGTCGTCAGCCGGGATACCGCAGACATGATGCCGACCGATGTATCACGGGCAGCCGTGGAATCCGTGCTTGAAAACGGCAACGACGCGGTCTTCGGAGCCCTGTTCTGGTTCCTGCTGGCGGGAGCACCGGGTGCCGTGCTTTACCGCCTCGCCAATACGCTCGACGCGATGTGGGGATACCGTTCACCGCGCTATCTGCAGTTCGGGTGGGCTGCCGCACGACTGGATGATCTGCTCAATTTCATTCCCGCACGGCTCACGGCGCTGACCTATGCGCTCGTCGGACGACCCGCTGACGCTATCCGATGCTGGTGGGGACAGGCGCGCCAATGGGACAGCCGGAATGCCGGGGCGGTCATGGCGTCCGGGGCGGGCGCCTTGCAACTGCGCCTGGGTGGACCCGCTGTCTATCAGGGGCAGCTGCACAATCGGCCGGTATTGGGGCATGGAACTTCTCCGCAACCGCGAGACATTGCACGCGCACTCGCGCTCGTCCGGCGTGGTGTCCTGCTCTGGCTCGCCGTGATCACCGCGGGTGTCCTGGTCCATGCTTAAGCACGGTGGAGATCTTCGTCGTGCTGCGCGGATCTTCGGCGACCCGCCTGGCGGCTGGCTGGATCTGTCCACCGGCATCAATCCGCACCCTTGGCCCGTGCCGGCGCAGCCGTTGGCCTGCTGGTCCCGGCTTTCGGGGGCCGAAGAGGGTTTGATCGAGGCCGCGCACACCTATTATAAATCTTCCCACGTACTGCCCGTGGCCGGGTCTCAGGCCGCGATCCAGGCGTTGCCCGCCCTGCGACGCCGATGCCATGTGGGAATACTGGCACCTGCCTATGCCGAGCATGCCCGGGCGTGGCGCCGGGGCGGGCATCGGGTCTCGTTGCTCGACCACCTAGACATCGACCATCCGAACGGCCCGATCGATGTGCTGGTCGTGATCAATCCCGGCAATCCAGCCGGTCTGCGCGTGCCGCGAGACGTCCTGCTGCAATGGCATGCCCGCCTCGCCGGCCGCGGGGGCTGGCTGATCGTCGACGAGGCATTCATGGATCCGACCCCCGACGAAAGTCTGGCGGCAACAGCGGCGATGCCCGGCCTGATCGTGCTGCGCTCCTTCGGAAAATTTTTCGGCCTGGCGGGTGCGCGCGTCGGCTTTGTGATCGCCGAAGAACGCCTGCTTCGGCGTCTGGCCGAGCGGCGTGGTCCCTGGGCACTCGCGGGTCCCTCGGCGCATGTCGCGATGCTCGCGCTGGGCGATGTGGTCTGGCAGAAACGCACGCGCTGCGAACTCCGTGCGGCGTCACAGCGACTTGCGCGGCTGCTTGCGCTGCATGATTTGCCGCCACGGGGTGGTACCGGACTGTTCCAGTGGGTGCAGACCGGACGCGCGGCACGGCTGCACGGCGAGCTTGCACATCGCGGCATACTGACCCGCCGCTTTTTGCGCCCGGACAGTCTGCGATTCGGTTTGCCGGGGACGGAAGCAGACTGGCTGCGTCTCGAACAGGCGCTGGCAATGAGCCGGGCCGCGCTTCCAGCATGCGCGGTGCCATGACGGCGCGATCCCTCATGATCCAGGGAACGATGTCGGATGCCGGCAAGAGCACACTTGTCACCGGGCTTTGCCGCGTGATGTACCGCAAGGGTGTTCGTGTTGCGCCCTTCAAGCCCCAGAACATGGCTCTGAACAGCGCCGTAACCGTGGATGGCGGGGAGATCGGCCGCGCGCAGGCGGTGCAGGCCATGGCCTGTGGTCTGGCGCCGCACAGCGACATGAATCCGGTCCTGCTCAAACCCAGCAGCGATGTCGGCGCCCAGGTGATCATCCAGGGGCACGCTGTCGCCACCCTGGATGCCAGCGCCTACCTGAATTACAAGTCAATTGCGCGCACAGCAGTGCTGGAATCTTACCGGAGGTTGTGTGCACAGCACGAGGTCGTGCTGGTCGAAGGGGCGGGGAGCCCGGCCGAGATCAACCTGCGCCATCATGATATCGCCAATATGGGGTTCGCCGAAGCCGTAGACTGCCCGGTCATCCTCGTCGGCGACATCGACCGCGGCGGCGTCTTTGCCCAGATTGTTGGAACCCTGGCACTGCTGCAGCCGGGCGAGCGGGAACGGATCAAGGGGGTCGTGATCAACCGCTTCCGCGGCGATCCTGACCTGCTCGCGCCAGGGCTTACCTGGCTCACGGAACACACCGGACTTCCGGTCTTCGGGGTGCTTCCCTTTCTGCCCAAACTGCATCTCGAAGCCGAGGATGCCGTGCAGGCGCAGACCCAGACCAAGCCAGCGACAGCGCTCCGGGTTGTCGTTCCGGTTCTGCCGCGACTCAGCAACCATACCGATTTCGATCCGTTGCGGCTGCACCCGCAGGTGGATCTGCGCTTCGTCGGAGGGGGCGAATCGATTCCGGGAGCAGATCTGATCATCCTTCCGGGGAGCAAAAGCGTGCGCTCTGACCTCGCGTGGCTTCGTGCCCACGGATGGGAACGTGAAATTCGCAGGCATCTGCGGTATGGAGGGCGCGTCATTGGCCTGTGCGGCGGATTTCAGATGCTGGGGCGTGCCATACACGATCCCCTGGGTCTGGAAGGAGAGGCGGGTTCTTCGGCAGGCTTCGGGCTGCTCGACACCGAAACCGTGCTCCGGCCGGACAAGCAGCTGTGCATCGTACGCGGCATGCTCGTGTCCGCTCCGGCGGAAGTCACGGGCTACGAAATTCATGCGGGCGTCACGACGGGACCGGGACTCGCGCATCCGGCGCTCGATCTGGAGGGACGCAGCGACGGAGCGATCTCCTCGGACGGGCAGATCCTGGGCACCTATGTGCATGGGCTGTTCGAGTCAGCGGCCGCTTGTGATGCGCTGCTGCTCTGGGCCGGTCTGCGCGGGCCGGAAAGCCCTGATTACCAGCGGCGTCGGGAAGTCGAGATCGACCGGCTCGCGGACGCGATCGAGCACCATCTTGATGTGGTTGCCATTGAGGGCCTGCTCGGATCAGCAATTGAAGGGTCCGCGCCATGAAGGAGCTGATACTGGGTGGCATACGTTCCGGCAAGAGCCGTCTCGCCGAGCAGCGTGCGCGTGAAACCGGCCATCCTGTCACCTACATTGCCACCGCGGTCGCGGCAGACGAGGAGATGCGGGCGCGCATCGCCGCCCATCGGATGCGCCGCCCGGACTCCTGGACCGTTATCGAGGAGCCGCGTGCGCTGGCAGCAGTGCTTTCGGCGCACGCGGCGCCTGGACGGTGTCTTGTGGTCGAATGTCTGACCCTGTGGCTCACCAATCTGCTGCTGGACGAAAACCCGAATGTGCTCGCTGCGCAGCGCAGCGCACTGCTCGCGCATCTGCCGGAACTTCCGGGTCATGTCATTTTCGTCACCAACGAGACGGGCATGGGAATCATTCCGGCAGTCGCGCTGGCGAGGCGGTTCTGCGATGAAGCCGGTCAGCTGCATCAGGCAATCGCAGCGCACTGCGACCGCGTGATTCTCTGCGTGTCGGGCCTACCCTGTCTATTGAAAGGAAAACAATTATGAATGCTGACTGGCTTACCGTTCCCGCTGCGCCGCTCAACGATTCGGCGCAGCGGGATGCTGTGTCGCGGCAAGGCATCCTGACCAAGCCCCCTGGAGCTCTGGGAAGGCTGGAAGAACTCGCGATCCGGTTCGCTGCCATGCAAGGGCGGTCTCGGCCGGAAATTGCGAAGCCGCACATCGTAATATTTGCCGCCGATCACGGTGTCGCGGAGGAAGGGGTGTCTGCGTTTCCGCAGTCGGTAACCACAGAGATGATACGCAATTTTGCCCGAGGGGGCGCGGCAATCGCCGTGCTCGCGCGCGAACTCGGTGCGAGCCTTGAGGTCATCAATCTCGGTACGGTGACCGATCCCGGTCCTCTGGACGGTGTGCTGGCAGCAATGCTTGGCCCGGGCACCGCTAATTTCACCCGGATGCCGGCAATGACTGCAGATCAGCTTGCGCGGGCTTTCGGAATCGGTCGGCAGGCGGCAGAACGCGCTGCGATGCAGGGGGCCGATCTCCTGGTTGGCGGCGAGATGGGGATAGGAAACACGACAGCGGCCACCGCCATCGCCTGCGCGCTGCTCGATCTGCCCGTAGACAGCCTCGTCGGCCCCGGAACCGGCCTCGATCCGGCCGGCATAGGCCGCAAGGCCGACACGATCCGGCGCGCGCTGGCCCGGCATCGTGAGGCCCTGCGCGAACCCCTGGAAATCCTGCGCTGTCTCGGCGGATTCGAAATTGCAGCGCTCACGGGCGCGTACCTGGCCAGTGCCCAGATCGGACTGCCGGTGCTGGTTGACGGATTCATTGCCAGCACCGCGGCGCTACTCGTGGTCGAGCTTTGCCCGCAGGCAGCGCAATGGCTTGTGTATTCGCACGGTTCAGCAGAACCCGGCCATAGGTTCGTGCTTGAAGCGCTGCATGCCGAGCCGCTGCTGCAGCTGGGCATGAGGCTGGGGGAGGGGAGCGGGGCAGCAGCAGCGGTACCTCTGCTGCGCATGGCCTGCGCGCTGCACAACGGCATGGCAACCTTTGCCGAGGCCGGTGTCGCGGAGAAAAACCAGCCATGACCCGGGACCTGGCGTGTTGATTGACCTGCTCCGTCATGGCGAAACGGACGGCGGAGCGTGTCTGCGTGGCTCCCGCGACGATGCTCTGTCTCCGTTAGGCTGGGCGCAGATGCGGGCGGCGGTTGGGTCCTCCCGTCCTTGGTCGCGGATCGTGAGTTCGCCGCTTCGGCGATGCGCGGAATTTGCGGGCGCGCTGGCGCGCCTTCATGAGCTGCCGATCGCAATCGATGACCGGCTGCGGGAAATGCACTTCGGCGAATGGGAAGGGCTCGGCGCCGCGCAGCTGCGCACTGCCGATTCCGGGTTTGTCCCGCGGTTCTGGTCAGACCCTGCTGCTTATCCTCCGCCGGGCGGCGAACCGTTCGGGAGCTTTCAGCACCGGGTGCTGGAAAGCTGGGCATCCCTCTGCGCATGTGTTGCGGACGATCACATCCTGTTGGTTTCGCATGGTGGTCCGATAAGGGTGATTCTTGGCCAGGTCCTGGATCTTGCCCCGCGGATGCTTCCGCGTCTGGAATTGCCGCATGCCGCACTCAGCCGGGTGCGGGTATGGGAGGAGCCACCGGGCAAGGTGATCGCGAGCCTGGCCTTTCATGCCGGACGGTTATAGATGTGGCGCTCTTTCCTCATCGCCGTACGATTTCTCACGCGTCTGCCCCTGCCGTCGTCGGGTGCTGGAACCGAGCATGACGTAGGGCGATCTCTGCTGTTCTATCCGGTGGTCGGACTGATCATCGGCGTGCTGTTGCTTGCCGCAGGCGTACTGACCAGCCACGTTGATCCCGATCTGCGCGCTGCACTGGTGCTCGCAGTCTGGGTCACGCTCACCGGAGCGCTGCACCTCGATGGGCTTGCCGATACTATCGACGCCTGGGTCGGCGGACTGGGCAGCCGCGAACGCACGCTTGCCATCATGAAGGACCCATGCAGCGGTCCCGCAGCGGTTGTTGCCCTCGTGCTGGTGCTTCTCATCAAGTTTGCGGCACTCAAGGAACTGCTCACTCAGAACGATGCGGCAGTACTCCTCCTCGCGCCGATCATCGCACGCACTTCTGTGCTGGCGCTTTTCCTGAAGACACCCTACGTCCGCCCTGGCGGCATCGGCACGGCGCTGGCCAGGAATCTGCCACGTCGCGCAACGCTCGTGGTCGTGACTAGCGCGGTGGCGGTCATGGCGCTTCTCGGCGGCCGGGTGGCCATATGGTCGCTTTTGGCAGCGGCTCTTCTATTTATCGGTCTGCGGGCCTGGATGATCCGGCGAATCGGTGGGATCACGGGCGACACGGCTGGCGCTCTGGTCGAGCTCACTGAGTGCGCCGTATTGGTTGCCCAGGCGTTCATGGCAACTGCGGCAAGATAGCGGTACGAAATCTTGCCTGTTCGGCCGCTCCGGATAGCGACAGCCAGTCGGCTCTCTTCTGTGCGGTGCGAATTACCCATCGAGCGGCGACCGGCGTCTGGAATAGGCCGCAACAGGGCCCTGTCCAGTGATACCCAGCGAAGTCAGCACGCGGAAGCGACGGACGGCCCGTTCGGCGGGCGTGGCGCCGGCGAGCGCGCGATGAACACGAACGCTGTTGTAACAGGCGCGGAATTGACCGGGCTTCCTGTGAAGATCGACCGAATCCCGGAAAAACGTCTGATCCAGATATTCGTGCCGGATCGTCCCGATCAGTCGCTCAATGAAAAGTTGCAAAATCGGGGTACAGCACCGTACCTGATCTCGACGATGCGACGGGTGAATACGTCGATGACCACCCGGACTCGATGACTGCGAGGGAGGGGGTTGCGCGATTGTCGCGAGCGAGGATAAATTCATGTCGATCACCCTTTGCGTATGATCGAGCCGGCCCCCTGTTTTACCCTCCTATGCCGCTGGAATATGCCATGACCTGTTCCAGTTGCCCGCGGCGGCGTAACGTTTCGGCCTTACTCCGTAGGCGGCCGCTTGCCGGGCTTCTTCCGGTTTCCTGACGAGGCACTGTTCCGCCCCCGCGAGCCCGTTTTCGCCAGTGCTCTCGCAAATGCGCCTACCTCGGTACTGTTTGTCGATGTGCCAGACTCCGCTGCGCATGTCCATCACTTTGTCCGGCGAACACCGACGATCGGCAACCGCTCGATGACATATGGTGGAACCTCACGGGGCTTTTGCCAGTCTTTATATAATTAGTTACGAATGGAAATCGGCGCGCTGGCAGCCACCTCTCTTTAATATCCCGCGATGTTGGGAAAAAGGCGGGGCGAAAGGCGCACTCCAATCTGATTTCTCATATTCAAAGCCTACCACTTTGCTCAGCACATCAGCCGCCTGAAACGGGATGAGTCGTACCGTTGATCGGGCCGATTCAAATTTGTCAGGCCAGCGTAGGTAAATATTTAAAAAACTAGTCAGTTGGAGGTTTGTTATGAGGCAATACATACGGCGGCGACCACATCAGGATCTTCTCAGCTGGTTACGGCACGGTCTGCAACACATCGTGATTACGCTGCTGGCGGTCGGAATTGCGTTTTCACTTCCGGCCGCCGCACAGTACGTTCTTTTCGAATGGTGGCCGAAGACGCAGACCGATTCCCATTCGCTGCTGGCAACTGAAATCGGTTTGTCTGTGATACTTGTGCTGCTGTTTAACGCGTTGCAGACAGTTTGGCACAGCCGACACATGGTCGCCGCAGCAAGAGCCGCATCTCTTGTCTACGCAACAGACGCAAAAACGGGACGTTCGCGGAAGAAGGCAAAGCTCCTTGCGCAGAAATCATCGTCCCCTCGGGATGTTTTTATGCTGACGCTCACGGGCTTTGATACTTTTGTGAATCCAGACAGTCTGTTCCACGACGTCCTTGATACCGCCTACGAAATTCGCGTCATGCTTCTTGACCCGCGCAGCGAAACCGCATCGCGGCATGTAGAGGCGATTCCAGACCAGAGCGTGAATTTGCAATCCATGCGTGACGAAATCGCGGCGAGCATTTCCTATCTGACCGCCCTGCACAAAGCCGGCAAGCGCGTTACGCTGAAGTTTTACGAGCATGAGCCGCTGTGGAAAGTGGTTGTCGTGGGCGACAACAGATC
>JAJZRT010000117.1 GCA_021802595.1 Pseudomonadota bacterium | reverse complement strand
GACTTCATCCAGTACGGCGGCGAACAGGGCGCCAAGGACGCGGGCAAGATGCGCGCCGAGGGCAAGGACTATGTGGTGAAAGACGGCGACGTACTGAACTTCCTGTTCAACGTCTGAGCCACCCGAAAGACGCGGAACGGATCGGCGCGTTCTGGACGACCCTTCACGTCTGTGCCGATCGAGACCAGATCGACCTTAATGCGCCCACATCTCCGACAATCGTTCAGCCTGGTCGAGAACCAGGCGAATGGCTTCTTCCTGCATGTCCGGCGGGTACTTGTAGCGTCGTAGCGTAATGCGCACCAGATTGCGCAGTCGGGCACGGACGCTCTCGCGTTTCTGCCAGTCGACCGTGGCGCTGTTGCGCAGCTTTTCTGTCAATTCGAGCGCGATCTTTTTCAGGATTTCGTCGCCCAACTCGCGCACTGCGCTTTCGTTGTCAGCCAGCGCATCATAAAAGGCCAACTCGGAGTCATTTAGGCCAAGGCTCTCGCCACGCTTGGCCGCTTCGCGGAATTCCTTGGCCATCGCAATGAGTTCTTCGATGACCTGTGCGCTTTCGATGGCGCGGCTGCGGTAGCGGTTCAGCGCGGCCAACAGGCGGTCGCTGAATTTCTTTTCCAAAATCACATTGGTCCGGCTGCGCGATTTGATCTCGTCGTTGAGCAGCTTTTGCAGCAGCTCGACGGCAAAGTTGCGCTGCGGCAGATTGCGCACCTCTTCCAGGAAAGCCTCGGAGAGGATGCCGATATCGGGGCGCCCGAGGCCAGCCAGTTTGAAGATATCCTCGACACCCTCGGCGACCACCGCGTTGTCGAGAATCTGTTTGAGTACGGCGTTCTTCTTGTCTTCGGAGAGCTTCTTGTCGGTCTCCGTCGCCTTGGCGATCACGCTCTTGATGGCCTGGAAGAAGGCGATCTCTTCGCGAAGCTCAATGGCCTCGTCCAGCGTGCCACACAGCGAGAACGCTTTGGTGATTGCCAGCACCACGTCGAACCAGCGCTTCTTGCCGTCTTCCAGCCCAAGAACAAAGTTGGCGGCGGGCAGCAGCAAACTCGTGGCCTGGGTACGATAGGCCGCATAGT
The DNA here is from genome assembly GCA_021802595.1 of Pseudomonadota bacterium. The sequence continues at coordinate 7,662 of JAJZRT010000117.1, read as the reverse complement.
CGAAGCCGTGCAGGATGCCGCGCGCGACTTCCATCAACTCCTTGAGCTTGGCCAGCGCTTCGGCCGCGTCCAGTGTCGGCCGGCCCTTGCCGCGGCTCTCGGTGTAGGTCTTGAGCGCGCGGCGCAGTTCGGCGGCGATGCCGATGTAGTCCACCACCAGCCCACCTTCCTTGTCACGGAACACGCGGTTCACGCGGGCGATGGCCTGCATGAGGTTGTGGTCGCGCATCGGCTTGTCCACGTACATGGTGTGCAGGCACGGCACATCGAAGCCAGTGAGCCACATGTCGCGCACGATCACTAGCTTGAGCGGGTCTTTCGGGTTCTTGAAGCGCTTTTCCAGTTGCTTCTTGGTGGTGGCGTTGTAGATGTGTGGCTGCAAGAGTTCCTTGTCCGCCGCCGAGCCCGTCATCACGACCTTGATCGCGCCTTGGGCTGGGTCTGCGCTATGCCATTGCGGCCGCAGCGCCACGATGGCGTTGTAAAGGTGGGCACAAATCTCGCGGCTCATCGCCACGATCATGCCCTTGCCTTCGACTGACGCAGTACGCGCCTCGAAGTGCCGCACGATATCGGCGGCCACTTGCTGGATGCGCGGCTCGGCGCCCACCAGCTTCTCCAGCGCAGCCCACTTGGTTTTGGCCGCCTCGCGCAGCGCGATGCTCTCTTCATCCTCGAAGACTTCCTCGACCTGATCGCTGAGCGCCTCGATCTCTGCCCGATTGATGTCCAGCTTGGCCAGGCGGCTTTCGTAATAAATCGGCACGGTCGCGCCGTCGTCCACCGCATCCTGAATGTCGTAGATGCTGACGTAGTCGCCGAACACCGCGCGCGTGTCTTTGTCATCCGTCTCCACCGGCGTGCCGGTGAAGCCCACGAAGGTCGCGTTGGGCAAGGCGTCGCGCAGGTGCTTGGCAAAACCGTATTTGTACTTGCCGGATTTCTTGTCGAGCATCGCGTTGAAGCCGTACTGCGAGCGGTGCGCCTCGTCGGCGATGACGACGACGTTGGTTCGTTCCGTGAGACGCGGGAAGTGGTCCTTGTCCTTTTCGGGCGAGAACTTTTGTACCGTCGTAAAAATGATGCCGCCGGATGGCCGCCCGTTCAGCAGCGCGCGGAGCTGGTCGCGGTCTTCTGCCTGCTGCGGCGTTTCCTTCAACAGGGATCGCGCACCGGCAAAGGTCTGGAACAATTGCCCGTCCAAATCGTTGCGGTCCGTCACAACGACAACGGTCGGGTTTTGCATCTCCGGCTGCTGCATCAGCTTGCCGGTGAAGCACACCATGGAAATGCTCTTGCCCGAGCCCTGGGTATGCCAGACGATGCCGCCCTTGCGCGAGCCGGGCACCACATGCTTGCCGTAGGTGGCGCGCTCCTCCTCTAGCTTGCTCGGCGCGGCCTGCGGCTGCGTGGCCGCAATCACCGTGGCGCGCACCGCCTCACGCACGGCGTGGAACTGATGATACCCGGCGATCTTCTTGATGATGCCGTCGTCGCCCTGCTCAAACAGAATGAAGTAGCGCAGATAGTCCAGCAGCAGCTCCGGCGCGAAGAAGCCGCGCACCACTTTCTCCAGCTCAAACTCCAGCAAAGGCCGGTCGTTTTCATTTCGCAGGGTGCGCCACGGCATAAACCGCTCCCGGTCCGCCGTCAGCGAGCCTACGCGCGCATGCAGGCCGTCGGAAATCACCAGCGCCTCGTTGAACACGAACAGATCGGTGATCTCGGCCTTGTAGGTTTCGAGCTGATTGAATGCCGCCCAGATATCCGCCTGCTCAGATGTGGTGTTCTTGAGCTCGATTACCGCGATAGGGATACCGTTAATAAAGCACACCAAATCGGGCCGGCGCGGCTGCTTGGTGCCCGGCACCGTGAACTGGTTCACCACCAGAAAGTCGTTCCGCTCGGGGTGCTCGAAGTCGATCAGGCGCACGCGATCGCCGCGCTTCTCGCCGTCGATCTCCACCTCCACTGGTACGCCCTCCAGCAGTGCCTCGTGGAATCCCCGATTATTGAGGATCAGCGAAGGCAGCCCTGGTTTGGCCATCTGATGCACGACATCGTCCAGCGCGGCCTCGGATATGCCCGGATTGAAGCGGTGCAAGGCTGCCCTTAACCGGCCTGATAACAATATCTGCCGGTAATCGTCACGCTCCGGCGTTTCGCCATCTGGCGCAATGTCCGGGCCGTGGCGGTAGTCCCAGCCAGTGTCCTGAAACCAGGCCAGCGTCAGTTGTTCCAGATCATCTTCCGTCATTTCGGCTCCGCCTGGGCTCCGGTCGAGGTATAGGCCTGCCTGGGATCATTCGGCTTGCTGGGAAAAGCGCGACGAAGACGCTTATCCGCCACCATGGGATTGAGCACTTCCTTGCGCAAATACTCCTCCGACCGGCACAGAAGCTTGGCCAGGACACCCAAGGTTAGATAGGCCCGTTCGCATAGCTCCAGCACGGCTTGTTCCACGGTGTCGCGGGAACATTTCCCCTGCCGGGCCACCTCATCCCCGGTGCCCAGCAATTCGGCCCGGTAGGTCTCGTCAAGGCCATCCAAAGTATCGACAATAGGCCGGTCCAACTCCGACACTTCCCGCCCGAAAGGCCCGGTTTGCCGCCCCAAACCTCCGGAGCCCCCCGGCAAACCTCCGGAGCTCGGGCCCAAACCTCCGGAGCTCCCGTTGTCCTCTCCGGAGGTTTCCTCAAAGACACCGGGGATTGACAGCGAAACCGGTGCATCCTGCTCACCAAAAACCTGCTCCGGGGTGGGCAAGCGTTCTCCGGGCAAGTGGTACACGGTCCCCCTAGAGCGGCCATCCGCAACCAAAAGTCCTTCTCTGACAAGACGTTGCAGCGCCAGGGTCAAGTCGTGGGGATGCAAGCCACTGATTTCGGCAACCCGCGCATGGCTGACGACCCGTTCAATGGCCGCCGTCGCGACAATCAGGCGATCTGTCTCGTTCAGGCCGTCGAAAGCCGCCCCAAATTGCGCCCTCAGCCTGGCGATCACGTCCTTGGGCAGCAAATCCAACATCCGGAGCTCCAGAAGCGTCTGCTCCGGCTCGTCTTTCTCATACAAGGCAGGCGGCCGCCAATGCAGGCTGGCCCAACCGCTGTAAATCCGCGGTACCCCAGACCCCATCCGTTCGCCCAGGCCGATCATCAGGAACATCTGATGCATAAGACGGTTGCGGCAATCGCTCTCGCCGCCCCGCACGGCCTGCTCCAGCGGCACGCGCATCCCGCCGGGGTTGCGGAAACCGAACATGTCCGGCCGCTTCACCACCAGAATCGACACCCGGCCGCTGTAATCCGCGTGCACCAGCGTGTTGACCAGCGCCTCGCGCAAGGCCACATGGACCGGCGTGTCTTCCTTGCGTTGGCCGTCCTTCAACTCGAAGGGCACCTTGAGATCGGCCGTCAGCTTGCGATAAACCCGGCGATAGAAGTCGAACACGTTGCCGGACCAACTACCATCCGGCACTAGGCGGTCAACCCAGCGTTTCTCAGTACGAGCCTCCGGGCGCTCCTGATAATCGACGAAGTAGTGCGGCAAGGCATCCTGGATGCTCGACCAGCGCCCGAACATCAGCAGCCCGGCTAAGGTCAGCCCAGACTCACCGGTCTGCCGGTCGCGCCGCCAGCCCTTGAGCGCCTGTAGAAACTCGAAGTCCTCAAAATCCAGAAAGGGATGCCCAGGCTTCTCATCGCGCAACATCTGCCGGTAGATGCGCAGGCTGTCGAGGTCGATATCCTCCATGCCGTAACCCGGCAGGATGCGGTTGTCCCGCTCGTCCTCAATTTGTTCGGCCAGCATGCGCTTGACCGTTTCATCGTCGCAATGGCGGTCGCCCTCGTTGAGCCGGCGATACGTATGGCCATTGAACGGGTTGCCGTGCAGGTAGATGGGCTTTTGCTTTCTGGGCGCGGCCGGCACCTCCACCACCACCAGCGTCTTGCCTTCGATGGTCAAGGTTGAGACATCCTTGTCCGTCAGCAGATTGGCGCTGACCTTTTGCGGGTTGTTCAGCGTGTTGAATAAGTCGACGATGACCCGATCCGGCTCCTCGACGCCATGTACCTGGAACCGACGGTCCTTTTCCCGCAAACCCAGCACGATCAAGCCACCATGCATGTTGGCGAAGGCACTGTAAGTCGGCCAGAAATCCTTGGGTAGCTGCCCCTTGCCATCCTGGCCCGCCGCGAGCTTACACTCGACTTCGACCGATTCGGCCAGCAATGCGATGTCGTCCAAGGTATTGATCCGGTACATCACGCCCTCACCCGTTATAGTTGATGCGCCTTTCGGCGACATCGGCAATCAGCTGCAGGTATCTATCTACAAACTCGTGTTGGCCCACTGGATACCAAAGTGGCTGAATATTCAATGTAAGCAGTCGCGTTTCCTTCTGTTGCTTAGCTTGCGGGTCTTCCGGGGCTGGGAGAATCGCGTAGTGATTGGGTATGGCGTATTCGTCGGCTCGTTTTGCCTGCTCAAATAGCTCTAGCGTCCAGTCTTGGTCGAGACTGCATCCTAGAAACAGCAGCGACTGTGAAACGAAAATCTGACGCAGCGCCTTCGGCAGCGGCTTATGGAAATCGAGCGGGTTGCCATATGCGTCGGCGTACTGTGTTTGCGTAAGGATATGTGTTGCCGGATTGTCGGCATCGCCATGCAGTTTTAGTAGACACCGGTCGCCCCGTACAAGCCGTGGAAAGAAATTGTGCTCCTGCGTACCATGCATATAGGCATTAAATTCCACCTTGTCTCGGTAGGTCTGCTCAATCGCGTCGTCGAAATTAGTCGTTACGATGCAACCCTTCGCAAAGCGAGGCACTAACAGCATCGGTCCGGCAAGTTTGATTTTCTGAATGCGGTAAATGGTGCGAACGAAGTTCGTTACTTGCACAGCATCATGGTCCACCAGCGCTTGTGCTGCCGCGAGATACTGACCTGCATCAATCAACGCGGTAATAGCTGGTCCGTCTGCGGCGGGCAAGCGCGCCAGCAACTGCTTAAGCGCTTCGCCCCACAAAGGCATGCCCATCGGCTTCGTCATCCCAGCGCCAATGAACGGAACCACTCGACCGCGTTCCACCGCGTCCAACAGGTCTTGGAACGGTGCGATAAGGCCACCGGCTCGGATGAGCTCGGTTACTTCATTATGTTTGGCTTGGTTGGTTTCGTTTTCCCATGCCGTGCGTTCGTCGTCGTAAGCCTCGCGGTCAACCCAAAAAAGAACCTTGCTGCGCTCGTACTGGTAGGCATCTACGTCTTGCCGCGGGCTCGATATGCTCAGCGGCTCTTCACCATCGAAAAACTCATTGAAATCTTTGTTCGTCTCATATTGGTCTCCCAGAAGCCGCAACGCTTCAGAAACGAGGTGTTTCTGTTGTTTGTCAGCGTCGCTCATGCCGCACCTGCCACCGGCACGCGCAGTTCGCCGGAGAGGAGTTTAGGGAGGAGCGCATCGCGAATTAGTGCAAGCGTCACGCTTTGCGCGTTATTAGTCATCCCGCGCTGGCGAAGCCCAGTAACACAGGCATCAAAGTAATCTCGTAGTGGCTTTGGAGGCAATAAAACCCGAAGCGCTCCAAGCCGTATGCGCGAAAGCTCAGTCTGGCCTGTGCTTCCTTCGCCTAGCGCCTCGATTTCACTTTGCCGCTCCAGCAAAGTGATGCCGAGATAATTCCAGGATACTTTCTCGGGTGCGCTTCGAACAACGGTGATGTGGGAATCGACAATCGTTGGCTCATCAATTGCGAGCACCTGTGCAACACGGCCTAACGTACCAACACCAGTTGAGTTGACTAGAATATCGCCGACCTCAAGGGTGCGTCCTTCAACTTTACGTTGTGTGGGATCGTGTCGTCGCCCTTTCGATGTATCGACGTGCCCACCACGAACACATTTTTGGTTAAGGACCAGAACACCACCTTCTTCAACGTATTTTGGCGAAAGCCCGCGATTCAAATAACACGTCAGCTGTTCAAGAGACTCAACTCCCCACCCCTCCGGAATCTCGCCGAGTTCGGAAACGACGAGGCGGTCGGGGAAGAGGGCGAGGAGGTCGGGGGTGAGGCCGAGACGGCGGCAGATGGATTCGGGTGGTTCGCCGCTGGCTTTGGCGCGGACGGGGTCGAAGTCGACGAACCAGGACTTGAAGATCGCTCGCGCGGTGGCCTCCAATGTTTCGCTCATGCGGCGGTTCAGTTCGATCTTGTCGTCGAGTGTGCCGAGGATGTGGGCGATGGCGCGTTGTTCTGAAAGGCTTGGCAGCGGAATTTCAATTGTCTTTAGGTATGAAGATGGCCGGGCAATAGATGGCACACCAACCTGTGAAGCGTTTGCCAACAGCTTATGTTGACCCTCATGTGACTTGAAGTAATACGTTACGAATTCAGGTTGTGCCTTGGATCGGTTACACCGCAGATAGAACTGACGCTGCGATATCACGTAGCGCTCAAAGCAGGAATTTTCTGGAATGTAGGCGACCTGACCAATGTTTCCTGCATGCGTGAAGATGACATCGCCGCGAAAGACATTCGCATTCTTCAGTTTGTCTGCGTGCGCAGGCGTAACAAAGTTGAAGTCCCCATCTTTAAGCCTCGTGCCGTGGAGATGCGCGCCGCTGATCACAGGCACCCCCTCGGGCACAAATGTCTCGACCTTGATTGTCGAACCAAAAGGGCCCATCGCCACCTTGTCAGCGATATCCTCAATCCGAGCGGTTTGCCACTCACCCGCCATAACCCAGCCTCGCCAGATTCTCGCGAATCATTGCTTCCAGCCGTGCGCTTTCCCCGAACTGCTCATTCAACTGCGCGGTAAGCCGCGCCATCTTTTCCTCGAACGGTTCGCCGTCGGCTTCCTGCTCCGCCGCGCCAACGTAGCGGCCGGGAGTGAGCACGTAGTCGTGCTTCTTTATGTCTTCGAGCTTGGCGGTCTTGCAGAACCCCGCTTCGTCCGCGTAGTTCTCGCCTTTCTTCCAGGCATGGAAGGTGTCGGCGATCTTGCGTATGTCATCGGGCGCGAAGTCGCGCAGCACGCGGTCTTTCATGTAGCCGAGGTTGCGGGCGTCGATGAAGAGGGTCTCATTCTTGCGGTCGCGCGTGCCGTTGCGTGCTGATTTGCTGCGAGTGAGGAACCAGATGCAGGCGGGGATCTGGGTGTTGGTGAAGAGCTGGCCGGGCAGCGCGACCATGCATTCGATCAGATCGGCCTCGATCAGCGCCTTGCGGATTTCGCCTTCGTTGTTGGTGTTGCTGCTCATGGAGCCATTGGCGAGCAGCAGAGCCATGCTGCCGTGCGGTGCCAGGTGGTGGATCATGTGCTGCATCCAGGCGAAGTTGGCGTTGCTGGCGGGCGGGATGCCGTATTTCCAGCGCGGGTCGTCGTCTTTCACGCCGGCGTTCCACTCCTTCATGTTGAAGGGCGGGTTGGCCATGATGTAGTCGGCGCGCAGGTCGGGGTGCTGGTCGCGGGTGTAGGTGCTGGCGGGTTCCTTGCCGAAGTCGAAGTCCATGCCGCGGATGGCCATGTTCATGGAGGCCAGGCGCCAGGTGGTGGGATTGGATTCCTGCCCGTAGACGGAGATCTGACCGATGCGGCCGCCGTGCTCTTCGACGAACTTTTCCGACTGCACGAAGAAGCCACCGGAGCCGCAGC
>JAJZRT010000116.1 GCA_021802595.1 Pseudomonadota bacterium | reverse complement strand
TACGGCGATTGCGGCGGCGACTGGGTCAGCGAAACGCGCCCGGTGGCGCCGGTGAATGGCCGCGCCGTGCGGCGGGTCGACGCCGAGCGCCAGTTGCGCGCGTGGGGCGAGGCGCTGCGGGTGCAGGTGAGCATCCTGCGCGCGCCGGGCATCTACGCGGCCGACCGCCTGCCGCTCGACCGCATCAGGCGCGGCACGCCGGCCTTGATTGCCAGGGACGACAGCTACACCAACCACATTCATGCCGACGATCTGGCACGGCTGGCATGGGCGGCGCTGTTCCGTGGCCGTTCGCAGCGCGTCTACCATGCGGTCGACGCCCATCCGCTGAAGATGGGCGACTGGTTCGACAGTTGCGCCGACGCGTTCGGCTTGCCGCGACCGCCGCGTGTCAATCGTGCCGAAGCGGAGAGTGTGCTGTCCGAGGCGCTGCTGTCGTTCCTGCGGGAGTCGCGTCAGTTGTCGAACGTACGCACCACGCGCGAACTGCGCCTGAAATACCGCTATCCGACGTCGGATGACCTGCTGCGCGAAATCAGGCAGACCCGTCCGGCAGGGAGCAAGGCCGTCGAGGGCACGGCACAGGGACAGATGAAGCTGTTCTGAGCGACCTGGAATCAGTGCAGCAGATCGTCGGGTTCCCGCTTGAACTCGCCTTCCAGGACATCGTCGTTCGCCGGTCGCAGCGGATCCGCCTTGCGTCCGGCCCAGGTACCGGGGATCAGCAACAGAATCACGGCCAGGATGTCGCTGATGAATCCGGGGAAGACAAGCAGGCCGCCCGCGAGGAGAATGCGGCTGCTGGCAAACAGCGAGGCGATCGGGTTTGCGCCCGACTGCAGCGAGAACAGCAGACGGGCGCGCCAGACGGCACGCTCGACGCGGATCAGCAGGACGCCGGCCACGGCTGCAAGCAGCAGCCACAGCAGCACCCAGCTGCCGATGGCGCGGGCCACCCAGAAGATGCCGACGGCCTCCAGAACCGGAAACGACAGCAGCAGTAGCACAATCCAACCAAAGCGCATGACATGGAACCTTTGTTAGTCTTGACGAATGTACCTGATCTGGCGGGCGCCGAGAAACTGGCGCACGCGCTGATCGAAAGCCGCGCGGCGGCGTGCGTGAACGTTTTGGCGGCGTGCCGCTCCATATACCGCTGGCAGGGCGCGGTGGACACGGCGGAGGAAATCCCGCTGCTGGTCAAAACCACCGCGGCAAGCTACCCGCAGGTCGAAGCGATCGTCCGCGCACACCACCCTTACGACGTACCTGAACTGATTGCCGTACCCATTACGCACGGCCTGCCTGCCTATCTCGGCTGGCTGGCCAAGGAGACTGAGAAGCATGATTAAGTGGATTCGTTTGCTCGGCGCATTGCCTGTACTTTTGGGTGCGCTGGCGTTTTTTCCAGTAGCCCATGCCGAAGAATTTCTTGACCCCGAAGTCGCGTTCAAGTTCTCGGCGCGTGCGCTGGATGCCAATACGCTGGAAGCGCACTGGCAGATTGCCGACGGCTATTACATGTATCGCGACCGGTTCAAGTTCGAGGTCGACGGCGCCACGCTGGGCACGCCGCAGAAGCCTGCAGGCAAGGTGAAGCACGATGAGAACTTCGGCGCGGTCGAGATCTACCGCAAGGACGTGCGCATCACGCTGCCCATCCAGCACACTGCAGGCGCCACCTCGGTCACCCTCAAAACGGTGTCGCAGGGCTGCGCGGACGCGGGGCTGTGCTACACACCGCAAAGCGGAAGCGTCACGCTCAAGCTGCCTGCCGCGGTAGCGGCCCCTGCACCGCTGGCCTCGGCGTCGGAGCCCTCTGCGTCAGCCTCGTCTGCAGCGCCTTCCGCGCTGGACCGGCTGCGCAGCCTGGGGGGCGATTCGGGCATGCCGAAACTCCTGCCGCCGGACGAAGCCTTCCAGGTTACCGCCGCCATGCCGGATGCGCAGACGGTCAAACTGGATTACACGCCGACGGCCAATACCTATCTGTATCGCGACAAGCTCGCCTTCGTCGTCCAGTCGCCGGCCGATGTGAAAGTGACGCACACCGATACCCCGGCAGGCGACGTCAAGGAGGATCCGAATTTTGGCCGCACCGAGGTGTATCACCGGGGATTCTCCGCCCGGCTGACGCTGTCGCGCGCGCTCGCCGCTGGCGAAAAACTGGTGCTGGAGGCCACCTGGCAGGGCTGCAACGAAGCGGTCGGCGTGTGCTACCCGCCGATCAAGCGTGACTTTTCCCTGGCGCCGCAGGGCGGCGTCGCACCCGTTGCCGAGCGCGATCCGGCGGCGTCCCCGGCGGAGCCTGCCGCCGCAGCCGAATCCGACACATCGAAAATCGAACGCGTGCTGAAGGGCGGCAGCTTCTGGGCGGTGGTCGCCACCTTCTTCGGCTTTGGCCTGCTGCTGGCGCTGACCCCGTGCGTGTTCCCGATGATCCCGATCCTGTCGGGCATCATCGCCGGCCAGAACAGGCAGCTCACCAAGGCCAGCGGCTTCCTGCTTTCGCTCGCCTATGTGCTGGGCATGGCCATCACCTATGCGCTGGCCGGCGTGGCGGCGGCGCTGTCCGGCACGCTGCTGTCGAATGCCCTGCAGAATCCGTGGGCACTCGGCATCGGCGCGGGCATCTTCGTGCTGCTGGCGCTGTCGATGTTCGGCTTCTTCGAGCTCCAGTTGCCGAGCTTCATCCAGAGCAAGTTTTCCGACGCCTCCAACAAGATGAAGGGCGGCAACTTCGTCGGCGTCTTCGTCATGGGCGCGCTGTCGGCCGTGATCGTCGGTCCCTGCGTGGCGCCGCCGCTTGCCGCCGCACTCGCCTTCATCGCGCAGACCGGCAACACCACGCTGGGCGGCGTCGCGCTGTTCACGCTGGCGCTCGGCATGGGCGTGCCGCTGTTGCTGGTGGGCCTGTCGGCGGGCGCCCTGCTGCCGCGCGCCGGCGGCTGGATGAACGCGGTGAAGTATTTCTTCGGCGTGATGATGCTGGCGATCGCCATCTATCTCGTCTCGCCCATCCTGCCGGTCTGGATCGGCATGCTGCTGTGGGCCGTGTTGCTGATCGCGTCCGCCATTTTCCTGCATGCGCTCGACCCGCTGCCGGAAAAGGCATCCGGCTGGGCGCGGCTTTGGAAAGGGCTCGGCGTGGTGCTGCTGATCGGCGGGCTGTCGATCCTGCTCGGCATGCTGGCGGGCAGCCGCGACCTGCTGCAGCCGCTCGAAGTCTACAAGGGCAGCGTCTTCGGGGGCGGCCCGGCAGGCGCCACGATGGCGGCCGAACCGGAAGGCCTGGCGTTCGAGAAAGTGAAGAGCGTTGCCGAACTCGATGCCCGGCTGGCGGCGGCCAAGGCGGAAGGCCGTGCGGTCATGCTCGATTTCTATGCCGACTGGTGCGTGTCGTGCAAGGAAATGGAGCGCTTCACCTTCAGCGATCCCAAGGTACAGGCGCGCCTGCACCAGATGGTCCTGCTGCAGGCTGACGTCACCGCCAACACCGACGCCGACAAGGCCCTGCTGAAGCGTTTCGGCCTGTTCGGCCCGCCCGGCCTCATTTTCTGGAATGGCGCGGGCGCGCAGTCGGATTACAAGGTGATCGGGTTCGAGAAGACCGACAAATTCCTGTCGAGCATTGATTCGGCGCTGGGACAGTAGGCCGTCGTTCAGGCCTGCCGCCGCAAGACCGCGATGGCGTCGAGCAGGGGCGTGACGACTGGCTGGATCTTGCGCCGCATCAGCGAGCCGATGGCGGTGGTCTTGAGGAAGATCGGCCGCACGGTGTCGGCGTCCACCGCAGCCAGGATGTCCAGCGCGGCGCAGTCCGCCTCGTATTGCGGGGCGGCGGCGACCAGCGCGGCGCGGGCAGTGGCGCGTGTGGCTTCGTCCGTCTCGCGCAGCGGCGCGCACCAGTTGGCCAGGGCATTCAGCGTGTGATTCACCACTTCCTGGATTTCCGGACGGTCGAGGATGGTTGCGGTGGTGGCGAGGAAGGTCTGCCCCTGTCCCGACAAGGCCTTGTCGAGCATCGTGCCGTAGGGGTTGCTGGCAAGCTGCGGTACGCCGGCGTGGTCAGCGCGCGCGGCGCGCGGGTTGGGCAGGGTACCGGACTGCAGTTCGAGAAAGGGCACGTAATACGAATTGCGGCTGTTGCCGCGCTTCCAGATCGCCAGCCGCTCGACGTCGGTCAGCACGCCCGAATAGAGCATCACCGCGACGGTATCGAGGATGCCGACGTCGTCCTCGTGAAGGAAGGCGAGATGTTCGACCAGGAATTCCGCCAGCGTACGCCCCATGCTGCCCTGGCACACCACGTCGCGCATCAGCATCAGCCGCGCGTTCTCGATGGTCGGCATGCACCACCACGCATAGCGCGCCAGTTCGTCGGTGAGTGCGGGGGAGTGCACCACCGCAACCACGGCTTCCTCTTCGGCGATCAACAGCAGCTGCGCCAGATGCTGGGTCGACAGCCCGGCCTGCGACTGCCGCGTCCAGCGCGTCAGGTGCACCGGGTAGCCGCCGGGCGAACCGAGCGCGTGGCCGGACAGCAGCTCACGCACCCGCTTCAGGTAGCGGTCAGCGCGCTCGTTGGGTTTCAGCGGCACACTCGCCTCGCCCTGCGGCGTCAGGGCCCACAGCGTCATGTTGGATTCGTCGATGCGGACGGCCTTGAGTTCGGTGTTGAACAGGACGTTGAGGCGCAGTTCGTCCTCAGGAGACAGCTCGTCGTTCATAGGGATTTGAAGGCCTCGCGCGCGGCGGCAATGGTGGCGTCGATGTCGGTGTCGGTATGCGCGGCCGACACGAAACCGGCTTCGAACGCGGAGGGTGCGAGGTAGATGCCGTGGCCGAGCAAGGCGTGGAAGAAGCGGTTGAACTTTTCGCGGTCGCCAGCCATCACCTCACCGAAGCTCGCCGGCGGCTTCGCGGCGAAATACAGGCCGAACATGCCGCCGACCGAGTCGGCGCAGAAGGTGACGCCGGCGTCCTTGGCCGCGGCGGTCAGGCCCTTCACCAGCCTTTCGGTACGGGCCGTGAGCATCGCATAGAAACCGGGTTCGGAAATCGCGTCCAGCGTCGCCAGCCCCGCTGCTACCGCAACCGGGTTGCCCGACAGCGTGCCAGCCTGGTACACCGGCCCGACCGGCGCCAGCGCGTCCATCACGTCGGCGCGGCCGCCGAAGGCGCCCACCGGCATGCCGCCGCCGATCACCTTGCCGAGCGTGGTGAGGTCGGGACGGATGCCGAGCAGCTTCTGCGCGCAGCCGAGGTCGACGCGAAAGCCGGTCATCACCTCGTCGAAGATCAGCAGCGCGCCGTGCGCATCGCACAGCCGGCGCATCGCCGCCATGAATTCAGCGGTCGGTTTCACCAGGTTCATGTTGCCGGCGAAGGGCTCGACGATGATGCAGGCGATCTCGTTGCCGATCTCGGCGAAGGTGCGTTCGAGCCCGGCGACGTCGTTGTAATCGAGCACGAGGGTCTGCGCCACGACTTCCGGCGGCACGCCGGCCGAAGTGGGGTTGCCGAAGGTGAGTGCGCCCGAGCCGGCCTTGACCAGCAGGAAGTCGGCGTGGCCGTGGTAGCAGCCCTCGAACTTGATGAACTTGCTGCGCCCCGTAAACCCTCTGGCGAGGCGAATCGCGCTCATCGTCGCCTCGGTGCCGGACGACACCAGGCGGACTTTCTCGATGCTGGGCACGAGCTCGACGATGCGGCGGGCGATGACGAGTTCGGCTTCGGAGGGTGCGCCGAACGAGAGACCGTTGGCGGCGGCGTCGGCAACCGCCTTCACCGTGCCTGGGTGCGCGTGGCCGAGGATGGCCGGCCCCCAGGAGCCGACGTAATCGGTGTACTGCCTGCCGTCTGCGTCCCACACATAGGCGCCCTTGGCGCGGGCGAAAAACACCGGCGTGCCGCCGACACTCCTGAAGGCGCGCACCGGCGAGTTCACGCCGCCGGGGATGACTTTCTGGGATTGCTCAAAGAGTTGTTCGTTGCGGGTCATTGTTCGGATTCCGTTGCAAATAATTGGTTGAGGGTGCGCGCGGCGGCGCGGATGTCGGGCGCGTCGAACACGGCCGACAGCACGGCGAGACTGTCGGCGCCGGCGTCGAGCAAGGACGGCGCGTTGGCGAGCGTGATGCCGCCGATGGCGACCAGCGGCACGTGGATCGCCGGCGCGGCGTCGCGCAGCAGGTCGAGGCTGGCGCGCGGCGCGGCCGGCTTGGTCGGCGAGGCGAAGAAACTGCCGAAGGCGACGTAGTTCGCCCCCGCGGCCTGAGCGGTCAGCGCGAGTTCGAGGCTCTGGTAGCACGACGCGCCGATGAACTTGTCCTTGCCGAGGATGATGCGCGCCTCGGCGAGGCTGCCGTCGTCGCGCCCCAGATGCACGCCGTCGGCGTCGGCGAGGTCGGCCAGACGCAGGTCGTCGTTCACGATCAGCGGCACGCCGAAGCGGCGGCACAGCGCCACCAACTCGCTCGCCTGCTCGTGGCGGCGCGCGACGTCGCCCGATTTGTCGCGGTACTGCACCGCCGCGACGCCGCCTGCGAGCGCCGCCTCGACCTGCGTCAGCAGGTGTTCGGTGTCCGCGGTTTCGGGGGTGATGGCATAGACGCCACCCGGAAATTCAAGCATGGCGACGATCAGGCATTGCCTTCGGTCTGCCCGTCCTGCGCCCAGAAGAAGCGTTCGGGAATGTACTGGCCCATGCCGGGGCGGAACGCGGCCTTGAGCGATTCGTAGGTGAAGTTCTGCGCGTCGCGCACTGCCTGTGGCACGTCCTGGCCAAAAGCGAGGGTGGCGGCAATGGCCGATGCGAGCGTGCAGCCGGAGCCGTGGTAGCTGCCGGGCAGGCGATCCCAGGCGTCGGTCTGCACGTGGCCGTTGGCGTCGTACAGGCTGTTCAGCACGCGCGGCGTGGTCTCGTGGGTGCCGGTGATGAGCACGTATTCACAGCCGAGATCGGTCAGGTGCTTGGCGCAGGCGGCCAGATCCAGATCGTCCTCGTCCGACTCGAACAGCGCCAGCCGCCGGGCTTCGTGGCTGTTGGGGGTGAGGATGCTGGTCTGCGGAATCAGCAGGTCGCGCATGGCGGCGATCATGTCGTCGGTGGCGAGTTCGTCGCCGCGTCCGGAGGCCAGCACCGGGTCGAGGATGACCGGAATGTCCGGATAGTCGGCGAGGATCTCGGCGATGACCGAGATCGATTCGGGGCTGCCCAGCATGCCCAGCTTGAACGCAGCCACCGGGACGTCTTCCAGCAGCATGCGTGCCTGGTCGGCCACCCATTCGGAGTCGATCACCAGGATTTCGTCGACCCCGGCCGTGTCCTGCACCGTGATCGCCGTGATCACCGAAAGCGGATGGCAGCCCATGCTGGCCAGCGTCAGCAGGTCGGCCTGGATGCCCGCACCGCCGGTCGGGTCGGACGCGGCGAAGCTGAGCACCAGCGGCGGCGTGGGCTTGGGGGTGAAAATAGGCGGCATGGCGTCACTGCTTTAGAATCAATCCCCAATTTTAGCCGAATCCCACTCTCCCCATGCCTGATACCCCCGAATACAAAAGCTGGATGTGCCTGATCTGCGGCTACATCTACCACGAGGAAACCGGTGCACCCGAAGATGGCATCCCGCCCGGCACGCGCTGGGAAGATGTGCCGATCAACTGGACCTGCCCGGATTGCGGCGCGCGCAAGGAAGACTTCGAGATGGTGGCCTTTTAAGGCATTTTGTTGATTTCGTTCAAGAAAAACGCGGAAGGACCGTTACTGCGCAGGAAGTGGGCGGGTTGTGGAAGCACGACCGCCCCGTGAGGCCATCTGCCCTGGCGAGGATGACGGCTTTCAAAACAAGATTTATACAGGAGGCGATAATGATTATGCGGTGGGTTACAGCGTGGGTTCTGCTTGTTTTTTCGGCGTGCGCATGGGCGATTTCCCCCTACATCCAGGGGGATCCGGTGAAGGGCGGCAGCGTGCAGGCGGCTGCCAGCGCGGTCGAGGCCAAGCTCAAGGGCGGCGGTTTCAAGGTGATCGGCAAATATTTCCCCCAAACCCTGGCGGGGTATGGCGTGGTCGTCGCCACCGATGACGCCATGCTCGATGAGGTGGGCTCGGTGGGCGGCAATGCCATTCTGGGCGCGGCGATTCGGGTGGGGGTGAAGGCGGACGGCAGTGTGACGTACACCAACCCCGACTACTGGTATCGCGCCTATTTCCGCAAGGGATTCGCCAAGAAGGAAGAGGCGGTCAAGGCCCTGCAAACGCGCCTGGAGGGCGCGCTGGGGGCAGGCAAGGGCGTGGGCGGTGACGAAACCGCCGGCAGCCTGAGCAATTACCGCTACATGATCGGCATGGAGCGCCTGGATTCGTACAAGAACAAGCTGGCCGAATACGGCAGCTTTGCCGAGGCGGTGAAGACCGTGCGCGAGAATCTGGCCAAGGGCACGGGCAAGACGACCAAGATCTACGAAGTCGTGATGCCGAACCGCAAACTGGCCGTGTTCGGCGTTGCGATGAACGACGGCGAGAACAGCGACGGCGACTGGATCAAGAAGATCGACATGCAGAACAGCATTGCCGGCCTGCCCTACGAGATTTACGTGGTCGACAAGGAAGTGGAGTCGCCGCATGGCCGCTACCGCATCGCCCTGGCGTTCCCGGATGTGGGGATGGGGCAGTTCATGAGGATCTCCTCCCTGCCGAACACCATCCTGGAGACCATGGGCGCGGTGGCCGGGGTGGAGAAGAAGTCCAGCGGAGATGCGTGGCAGCAGCAGTAAGGACCGGGCTCCATGACGGGAAAAAGGGCGTTGCGCGGCAACGCCCTTTTTGTTTGTCGCCCGCCTGTAGCGGC
>JAJZRT010000115.1 GCA_021802595.1 Pseudomonadota bacterium | reverse complement strand
TCGTTTGTACGATCTTGCTGGCGGATTGTTGCCGCGATCGGCAACTCGGCACGCCTGAACGAAATCCGCAAAAACAAAACCCCGCCTTCGTGAAAAGACGGGGTTTGTCAGCAGTCTGAAAGGGCGCACCGAAGTGCGCCCTTTGCCGTTCAGCGGGTACCGATCAGTGCGTATGCTCGGTGCCACCTTTGTCGCCACCTTCCTTGTGGCCGCCGGACTTGCCGTGGAGAATCTTGCTTTCCGTCGACTTGCTGCCGCCTTCCGGGCTGTCGTGGTGGGGCTGCCCCCTTGTTGGCGCCGTCCGTGTACTTCGGACCCTTGCCCTTGCCGCCTGATTCGCCGGAGGAATGACCGCTGCCGTGTCCTTCTTCGGCAGCGCTGGCGGCGGTTCCGATGACCAGGCCCGAGGCCAGCAGCAGTATGGTCGCCCATTTGCTATAAGCACTCATGAATCAAACTCCCGTTGCACTTGCAAAAACGCCGGGTGGCGAATCGCCCGGCTGGTTTCTCAACGAATGCCGTTGTCGTGAACGAACTCGATCGCGGTCCGGTAGTCGTCCGCGCCGCCGGTGGGCGTCGGGTCAACCCAGTTGGTGCCGTTGAACACCGCGTCGTACAGACTCACCACGGTCGGCACATGGCTGCCATCAGCCTGATTCACCAGAACGGTTGCGGCTGCATTCTTCCGGGTTGTGTGTGGCGATCGTAGTTGGTGGTGGAGAAGTCGTAGTACGTGGTGCCGCTGTTGATTCCCAGGATGGAGTTCATGTGGATCACGGTGTCCGCGCTGATGCAACCGTACCTGTCGGAAGCGGCCGCCAGTCAGGATGCGGGATTGAACCCGGCCGGCAGCGTCACGTCCGGCAGCGAACCGGTGGTCATGTGCTTGTCGTACAGCGCCAGGCTTTCCAGCGGCGAATCGATGGTCACGCCATCCGCCGCCAGACGGCCCGTCGAGTCCAGGGTCATGGTGCCCGGGGTCAGCTTGGAAAGCGCTTCGGTCAGCGAATGATCCCGCACCTTGTTCGGCGCACGGCCCACGCTCAGGCGGCCCAGATCGACCTCAGCCGAATAGGCCGGCACGCCGTTGATGGAGGTGGCCAGTTCGCCGTCCACATAGGGAAGCGCTGAACAAGTTGATTCCGCTCATGGTTCGACAAGCTCACCACGAACGGAATCAACAAGTTGCCGTTCGTCCTGAGCTTGTCGAAGGACTTGTTCAGCGCTTCCATAGGGAGTCACCACCAGATTGCCGGATGCTTCCTTCAGCGGAACCAAGTTGCCGGAGGCATCGTAGGCATAGGCGATGACTTGCACCAGGCCGCCGGCGGACAAAGGGTACCTTCGGCGAATTGCCCATTGTCAATTCGCCGGTGTCTCGATTCTGCAGTATTGGGTCATTCAGCCATTCGCAAGCTGGATCAGGCCAAGGTGGTTGCAGACGACAAAGTTGCCTTTGTCGGAATGGACGAGTCCGCGCCGCTTGAACTCCGCCATGATGCGGCTGGCCGTTTCGGTGGTGATGCCGAGCAGGGCCCCCATGTCCTCGCGGCTCGGCAGCGTTTCCAGGGGCGTGTCGGTGCAGCCGAGCGTGATCAGCAGGCGCGCCATGCGCGCTTCCGCCGGGCCGGTGGAGAGCGCGGTAATGAAATGATCGGCCTGGTTGAGCTGGTGCTGCCAGCGCTGCATCAGCGCCTGATGCACGCTCGGGTTGGTCTTGTCGAGCTGGAGCACGACTTCGCGCGGGATGCGGCAGACGTCAGAATCCTGCAGGGCGATGGCGGAGTGGTGATAGCGCTCGCCCACCAGCGTTTCCATCCCGGCCACGTCGCCCGGCCGCAGCAGGCGCACGATGCGCTGGCAGCCGTTGGGCAGATCGACCCTGAGCTTGATGAGTCCGCTGCGGACAGTGTAGACGTTCGGCGCTGCCGTGTCTTTTTCGTACAGCCGCGCATCTTGCGGCACGTGCAGGTTGTCGATGCGCTGCAGGATCGTGTCCAGCGCGTGGCTGGAGAGGCCCGAGAACAGGACCGAGTTGCGAATCTCGCAGACCGCGCACTTGGCGCGGCCGACCCACTCGGGGTCGGTGCAGTTCGATTTCATCAGATGACGGTCCCGCCCGGCTGGATTCCATCATGCAATCGATACGCGGGGTACATCAAATTCCATCCTCCGATTTCTTGTCAATGCGCGGGCAGCCACCTGCGTGAGGCGCAGCGACCCATGACCGGGCGGCCGGATCAGATGGCATGAATATACCGTATCGATATGGCACGCGACCCTGCGCAATCTCAATGTGCCGAGGGACGTGAAGCGGGCCGGCAGCTGGGGCTCCGCGTCGAAGGGGACTTGCAATAATCTAATAATCGTGCGAATATGAGCTTTATGAACAAACGTCAAACCAAGGACCTGCTCTACGAACAGGTCGCCCGCATCGGCAAGGCAGTGTCCAGTCCCAAGCGGCTGGAGTTGCTGGAAATCCTGGCGCAGGGCGAAAAGACCGTCGACGCCCTGGCGGCCGAGGCGGGCATCGACATCAAGCTGGCGAGCGCGCATCTGAAGGTGCTGAAGGCGGCCCGCCTGGTCGAGGCGCAACGCGACGGCCGCTTCATCGCCTATCGCCTGTCGGGCGAGGATGTCAGCGCGCTGTGGGTCGATCTGCGCACGGTGGCGGAAGAACATCTGGTCGAACTGAAAGTGGCGATGGACCGGATCTTTGCCGCGCCGGAAAAGCTCGACGCCGAAACGCGCCGCTCGCTGATGGAGAAGGCGCGGCGCGGCGACGTGGTGGTGATCGACGTGCGTCCGACCGCCGAATTCGCCAGCGGCCACCTGCCGTTCGCGCGCTCGATGCCGCTCGACGAAATCCGTCAGCGCATCCGCGAACTCCCCGCCGACAAGGACATCGTCGCCTACTGCCGCGGACCGTTCTGCATGATGTCCGCCGAGGCGGTGGCGCTGCTGAAGGAGCATGGCTATCGCGCGCAGAAGATCGCCGACGGCATCCCCGAATGGCAGGCGGCCGGCCTCCCGCTCGCCGAATCCTGAATTTCCCGCTGTCCCGAGATCAATCCAAGGAGACTTCCATGTTTTTCCGTCAACTGCTGGCCAAGGACGCCACCCTGTCCTACTTCTTCGGCTGCGGCTCGTGCCATGTCGGCGTCGCCGTCGACCCGGTGCTCGGCGACGAGCAGTGGTTCATCGACGAGGCCGCGAAGCAGGACGTGAAGATCACCCACGTGATCGACACCCACGTGCACGCCGATCACTACACCGGCGGCCGTGCGCTGGCGGAGAGGACCGGCGCGAAATACTGCCTGCACGAGTCCAACCGCAGCCGCGTGAAGTATGCGTTCGAGCCGCTGACCGACGGCCAGCGCATCGAGGTCGGCAACGTCTGGGTCGACGTGATTCATACCCCCGGCCACACGCCCGATTCGATCTGCCTGCTGGTCACCGACAAGCGCCGCGCCGAAGCCCCCTGGTTCGTGCTCACCGGCGATACGCTGTTCGTCGGCAGCGCCGGCCGGCCCGATCTCGCCGGCCGCGAAACCGAGATGGCCGGGCAGATCTGGGACACCCTGCACCAGCGCCTGATGACGCTGCCGGCCGAGGTCGAGCTCTATCCCGGCCACACCTCGGGCAGCGTCTGCGGCGCCGGCATGTCCGGCAAGCCGATGTCGACCATCGGCTTCGAGAAGCGCTGGAATCCCATGCTGGCGCTGAGCCGCGACGCCTTCGTCGCCGCGCTGACGGAGACCATTCCGCCCCGCCCTGCGGAAATGGATCGCATGGTCGCCTTCAACCTGGGGCACTGAATATGTTGCTGACCCAGGATATGGCGGAGTACCGCTACGGCATCCGCCATAACTTTGCCCAGTTCTCGCATCAACTGGTGCAGGTGTTTCTGGTCGGCCTCACGATCGGCATGTTCCGCACCGTGGTGCCGGCGCTCGCCGAAACCGAGTTCGGCGTGGCCAAGGGCTCGTTCATGATGCTGATGGCCTTCGTCACCGCGTTCGGTTTCGTCAAGGGCACGCTCAACTTCGTCGCCGGCCGCCTGTCCGAACGCATCGGCCGCAAGCAGGTGCTGTTCATCGGCTGGCTGGTGGCCGTGCCGATCCCGTTCATGATCCTCTACGCGCCCTCGTGGAACTGGATCGTTGCGGCGACGGTGCTGCTGGGCGTCAACCAGGGCCTGACCTGGTCGATGACGCAGACCGCCAAGCTCGATCTCACCACGGCCAACCAGCGCGGCCTGACGATCGGGCTCAACGAGTTCTCCGGCTACTTCGGCGTCGCGGTCGCGGGCATCGTCACGGGCTACATGGCCGCCGCCTACGGGCCGCGTGAGGGCCTGATGCTGTTCGGCCTTACCGTCATCCTGCTGGCCGGGCTGCTGACGCTGCTGTGGGTCAAGGACACCCTGCCGTGGGCCCAGGCTGAGGGCAAGCAGCACGCCGCCGGGCAGATGACCGGCCCGAAGCCACGCTATCCTGCCAATATTGCTGACAAGCCCGGGACCTGGGATGTGTTCACGCTGATGTCCTGGCGCGATGCGCGCATGGCGTCGATCAGCCAGGCCGGCCTGGTCGAGAAATTCGTCGACGCGCTGGTGTGGGTATTCTTCCCGGTCTACCTGCACCAGCGGGGCCTGTCGCTGCCCGGCATCGGCTGGGTGGTCGGCGTGTACGGCTTCGTCTGGGGCATTTCACAGTTCTTCACCGGTCACCTGTCCGACCGCGTCGGCCGCAAGAAGCCCATAGTCGCGGGCATGTGGCTGTGCGGCGCCGGCGTCGCGCTGGTCGTGCTCGGCGAGGGTGAGCTGTGGTGGTCGCTCGCTGCGGCGGTGACGGGCTTCGGCATGGCGCTGCTGTACCCGACACTGTCCGCCGCCGTGTCCGACATCGCGCACCCGAACTGGCGCGGCTCGGCGATCGGCATCTATCGCTTCTGGCGCGACCTCGGCTACGGCATCGGCGCCTTGCTGCTGGGCGCAGTGGCGGCGCTGGCCGGTGGCATCGAGGCGGGGTTCTGGTTCACTGCCGGTGCCATGTTCGTCTCCGGCCTCATTGTCCTGATGGCGTGCGAGGAGACCCACCCGCGCCTCAATCCGGCAAAGGAAGACGCATGAGCAGAATCCTGATCACCTTGTTTGCTGGCCTTGCCTTGCTGACCGCACCCGCCCGCGCGGAAGAAAATCCCGCCGTGGTTGATGCGCTGTCCGGCTACATGGACTTCGCCGAATACGGCAGCAGCCTGATCTGGCCGGAACAGATTCCGGCCGACGACTGGAAGAAGGTCTTCATCGTCGATGCGCGCGACGCCGTGCAATACATGAAGGAGCACATCCCTGGCGCGGTCAACATCGACTGGCGGCAGGCGGTGGCGCGGCGTGCCGAGTTGCCGAAGGATCGCATGGTGGTGGTGTACTGCAACTCCGGCTCGCTGTCCGCGCAGGCGGTGTTCGCGCTCCGTTTACTGGGGTACGACAACGTCAAGGTGCTGCAGGACGGCATCGAAGGCTGGAAGAAGAAGGGTGGATTCGACGCCTACGCACGCGCCAGCGCGCCGGCCGGACACTGCCGGATGGTCGTGCGGGTACGGTTGCTTGTTGCCGGGGAGGCGCTATGAGCTCGCATATCCGGGTCATCTCGCAGAATCCGCCCGGCGGGCGCTGCGGCCTCTACGCCGCCTATGCGGCGGTGCTGGCGGCGCATCTGGGGGCTGCCACGGAAGTCATGTTCAGCAGCGTACGCGACGCGCATGGCATGGGCTTTCCGTCCCTGCTGCTGAATGGACATCCGGTGCAGCCAGCGGACGGCGTGATCCTGATGCCAGTCGATCTGTGCGCGGCGCTGGCCGCGGCGGGGCAGGACGAGACGGCGCTGGCTGGCCTGGCCGATGCCTTGGAGACCCCGCTGGAACGCATGCTCGGGGCGTAGCGCATGGATCCCGCCGACTACGATGCCTGGTACGCCACCCCGCGCGGGCGCTGGATCGGTGAGACCGAATACGCGTTGGCGGCGCGCCTGCTCGCGGCACAGCCAGGCGACAGCCTGCTCGATGTGGGGTGCGGTACCGGTTGGTTCACGCGTCGCGCTGCGGCAGACGGGCTCAACGCAACCGGACTCGACCCCAACTCCGACTGGTTGAATTACGCACGCACACATGGCAACCCGAATCTGAAATGGGTGGAAGGCGACGCGCGCGCCCTGCCGTTCGTCGACGCCAGCTTCGATCACGTGCTGTCGATCGCCGCGCTGTGCTTTATCGACGACGAACGGCAGGCCGTGGCCGAGGCCGTGCGGGTGGCGCGCTGCCGCTTCGCCATCGGCTGGCTCAACCGGGGCAGCCTGCTGTACCGGCAAAAAGGCAGGGGCGGCGGCAGCGGCGCCTATCGCGGCGCCCGCTGGCATAGCGCAGCCGAAGTGCGTGCGCTGTTCGCCGGCTTGCCGGTGCGTAATCTGAAGCTGCGCTCGGCCATTTTTCTGCCTTCCGCAACGCGCTGGGCGCGCCGGCTGGAGCACGGCATGCCGAGCGTGCTGCCGTGGGGCGGGCTGTTGTTGGCGACCGGCGAAAAAGGCCTGATTTGACACCGGCGTCAGCCTGGCCCGGCGGGCGCGTCCGGCGGCGTGTCTTCGGCAAGTGCAAACGGCGTGGCCAGAACCTTGTCGATGCGCTTGCCGTCGAGGTCGACCACTTCCAGCCGCCAGTTTTCCCAGGTCAACACATCGCCGGTCTGCGGCAGACGCCCGGACAGCCACATCACCAGCCCGCTCAGCGTGTGGTAGCGGCCCCTGCCTTCTTCCGGCACGCTTTTCAGTTCCAGCCGGTCCTTGAGCTCGGGGATGGGAATGAGGCCGTCGAGCAGCCAGGAGCCGTCCTCGCGCTGCACCGCCCAGGCGTCTTCCTGGCGGCGCGGCTTGAATTCGCCGGTCACCGCTTCCAGCACGTCCTGCAGCGTCACCAGGCCGTTGATCTCGCCGTATTCGTCGATGATCAGCACCATGTGGGCGTCGGACGCGCGGAAGTGCTCCAGCAGGTCCATCCCGGTGAGGCTTTCCGGCACGAACACCGCCGGCAGCAGCTGCGCGCTGAGGTCGGTCGGGCCGCCCTTCAGTGTCTGGTTGAGCAGTTGCTTGGCGCTGAGGATGCCGAGCACGTCGTCGAGTCCGTTGCGGCAGACCGGGAAGCGCGAGTGTTCCGATTCGGCGACGCGCCGCAGGTTGTCTTCCAGCGGCAGGGCGGTATCGAGATAAATGATGTCGGCGCGCGGGACCATCAGCGAGTTGATCGGGCGCTCGTCCAGGCGGAACACGTTGCGCACCATGTCGTGTTCCTGTTGCTCGATCGCGCCGCTCTCCGAGCCTTCTTCCAGCAGGGCGTGGATTTCCTCCTCGATCACGCCTTCCTGGCTGGACTCCCGCTTGCCCAGCAACCGCAGGATCGCATCGGTCGATCCTGCCAGCAGGCGCACGAAGGGTCGGGCCACCAGCGCCAGCAGATACATCGGACGCGCCACCCGCCGCGCGATGCCCTCGGGATTGAACTGGCCGATGCGCTTGGGCACCAGCTCGCCGACGACGATCGACACATAGGTGATGACGACCACCACCAGCGCGGTCGACGCGACGCGGCTGGCGTCGGTGTCCATGCCGTACGACTGCAACCAGCGCGACAACGGCTCGGCCAGCACGGCCTCGCCGACGATGCCGTTGAGGATGCTGATCGAGGTGATGCCGATCTGCACCGTCGACAGGAAGCGCGTCGGGTCGTCGTGCAGCTTGATGGCGACCGCCGCCGGGGTGTCGCCCGCTTCGGCCAGCTTCGCAAGGCGTGCGCGCCGCGCCGTCACCAGCGCGATTTCCGACATGGCGAACAGGCCGTTCAGCACGATCAGGGCAGTCAGAAGCAGGATTTCCATGGTGCGGTCCGGACGGTGAAACGGGAGGGGCCGGCCTGCACCGGCCTGCATGGTAGCGCGCCACAGGTTCGCGCCGCTGCGCCGGAATGAGAAAGGGCGGCGCCCGATTGCGGACGCCGCCCTTCAACCGGTCACGCGGGCGTTTACTGGATCGCCAGCTTCCTGGCCGAACTCGCGGCCTTTTTCGGCAGGGTCAGCTCCAGCACGCCGTCGCTGTATTTGGCCTGCGCCCTGGCTTCGTCGACATCATGCTCCAGCGTGAAACTGCGCGCCACCTTGCCGAGGTAGCGCTCGGAACGCAGCACCTTCTCACCTTTTTTCTCTTCTTTTTCGGTCTTGGTTTCGGCGCTGATCGAAACCTGGTTGCCTTCGATGCTGACGTGGATGTCTTCCTTCTTCACGCCGGGAATGTCGGCATGCACCGTATAGGTGTTGTCGTCTTCCTTCAGGTCCATCTTGATCTGCATCTGAGGTTTCCCCTCGAACAGGACCGGCCGCATGAAAAAGCCCTTGAACAGATCGTCGAAATCGCTGAACGGATCGATGCGGGCGAGATTCAGGGGGTCGTAGCGTGCGAGGTTGGCCATGACTTCTACTCCTCTAGGACAGGTTGTTGGTGAATGGATCAAGCCGTCGAGCGGCCTGATGTCAATTTAGTGGCGTATCCTGCCAAGTCAAGGCCGGCCCCGTCCATTTTGTCGGCTATGCTTGGGAAGCAGACGATAACAGCCTGATTTTCGTGCATATCCAGAGCCTTACTGCGGAACAGTCGCTTGCCAGCCTGCATGCGACGGTCGACGGCCTGAGCCCGGACGAGGCGCAGCGCCGCCTGACAGAGTTCGGTCCGAACCACGTCGAGGAAGTGGAGCGCGAGCATCTGCTGTTGCGCTTCGTCCGCGAGTTCACCCACTTCTTCGCGCTCATCCTGTGGCTGGGCGCGGCGCTGG
>JAJZRT010000114.1:3954-8899 GCA_021802595.1 Pseudomonadota bacterium | reverse complement strand
TGAAGCGGAGACTGCCTGCCTGCTTGCGGCTGTAACGCCAGGCGTTGCGCAGGAGATTCCACACGATCTGGCGCAGGTGGTCGGGGTCGAACTGGAAATGCAGGCTGTCGGGCATGCTGACTATGACGGCGTCTGCCGGGATTTCTTCAGCCTGGCGCAGTTCGTCGACCAGGGTGCGGAGCGTCGCGGCATCGAAACTGACCGGTTTGAGGCGGTCGCGCCGGTTGAGCGTCAGCACCTCCTCCACCAGACGGTCGAGCCGGCGGACATTGTTTTCGATGATTCCGGTCAGCCGGGTGTGGGCGGCGTCATGCGATTCCTCGCCCAGCAACTGCGCGGCATGGCTGATCGCCGACAGCGGGTTGCGGATTTCGTGCGCGATGTTGGCCGTCAACCGCCCGAGCGCCGCCAGCTTCAGCCGCTGCGCCGCCTGCGCCGCCTGGCTCTGGTCTTCCAGTACCAGCACGCGGCTGTTGTCCGGCGTCTCCAGCGGGATGCAGCGTACCCGCAATTGCGCTGCCGCGGTGTTCAGGGTGAACTGGGTGCCGGGGCGCAGCGGCTGCGACAGGCGTGCCAGTTCCGCGGAAAGATTTTCCAGACGGGTGGTACCCGGCGTCACCGGCGTCGTGACGCCGAGCAGGGTCAGGGCGCGCGGGCTGGCATGCCGCACGATGCCGTCTCCGCGCACCGCCAGCAGCCCGTCAGGCGAGTTCTCGATGGCCAGGGCATTGATGCGATTCAGCAGCGCCAGTTCATCCGCCTGCTGCTGTGCCAGCCGTTCGGAGCGCTGAGCGCGCAGCGTCAGGGCATGTGCCAGCAGGCCGATGGCGAAATACCCCGCGCACAGCAGGCCGACCTGGAAAAAACTGTCCAGCCCCATACTGCCGCCCAGGATGCTGAAGCCGTGCTGCAGCAGCACAGCGATCGAGGCCATGGCCGCATACAGCAGTGTCAGCCGGCCGCTGCCGACCAGCCCGCCCGATGCGATGGAAATCGCCAGCAGCAGCCCCATGCCGCCGGCCAGTCGCTCGCTGGTCGACATCATCAGCATGATCAGCACGATGTCAGTGGTGATGTGCGCGGTAAGCTGGATCTGGAATCCCGGCCAGCGCGCGCGGATGCCCAGCACGAACAGCGCCGCGATCACCAGGTAGGCATAGGCATACCCCTGAAAGCGCCCGCCCGCGCCTGCCAGAAACAGATCCGACGTGTTGAACAGGACGCCGGTGAACACCAGCGCTACTGCCAGCGTCAGGCGGTACAGGTTGAAGTAGTCGAGGCTGCGCCAATGGGACGCGAAATAGCCCGGCGAGGCCAGGCGCGGCACCGAAGTCGCCGGTTCGTTCATTTCCTGCCGAGTTGCTTGTGCTCGGGGGTGCAGAAGAAGTCGCCGCCGGAATAGATGGCCTCGCTGCGCGGCAGGTTCACGCCGCAATGCGCACATTTCACCATGTCCTCGACCGTTTTTTCCTGCGCGGATGAGGGCGGGCGGCCAAGCGAACGCTGATAGGCGCGGAACAGCGCCAGCACCACAAAACCCATCGCAATCAGCAGCAGAAGCTTGAACACACCGTCTCCCCAAATGGCGACCAGCATAGCATGGCGTTGCCCCGGATGCGGGAACGGGCGGTCGATGTGGCGGGGCCTGCCCGCGTGACTTTCGCTGTGTCGGGGGGTTTTACAGTGGGCCTCAAATTGGCGCCGCTTGTCGCGTGAAGGGTGGAAAAAACAGCAGGCAAACAAGGGGATGACGCGACCGGATGGTGATCGGCATATATGTTGCTTGGGCCGAATGGCCAAGCGGATTTTTAGATGATTTTTTTGCCGCGCAGGCTCTATAAGTGGATTTGATGGGTTGGCCTTGTCTGAATCAAGTCAAGATAGATCACTGTAAAAAAAACTCAACAAAAAAAGTGCACTGTCCTGGATATCGCTGGCCAGGCGGGCGGTGTGCTGCAAGTTGGTTTCTGAAACGGGGTTGGAGATAATACAAAATATGCCTCTGAACTGTTTTCAGTTTTCCCTGCCAAATGCTTTGAGATCAACGAGATAAGGAGTTGAATCATGAAAGCGACGGAAACCAACCTGCTGGACTGGCAGAAACGGTACGGAACGGAAGAAGCCTGCGCGCAGGCGCTGGCGCGGCAACGCTGGGCTGAAGGGTTTCGTTGCCCGCGCTGCGGGCATGATCATGGCTATGTCATCAGCACGCGCCATTCCTGCGAATGCTCCAAGTGTCATTACCAAGCGTCGCTTACGGCGGGGACGCTGTTTCACTCCACCAACCTGCCGCTGAGCAAGTGGTTCTGGGCGATCTACCTGGCGGCCTCGGACAAGGGTGGCATTTCTGCCGTGCGTCTTTCCAAACAAATCGAGGTTTCCTGGCTCACCGCCAGCCGGATGCTGCGCAAGATCCGCATCGCCATGGGACACCGGGACAGCATCTATCGGCTGCACGACCTGATCGAGATCGACGATGCCCTGGTGGGCGGTCGTCGCAGTGGAAAGCGAGGGCGCGGTGCCGAGGGCAAAACCCCGGTGCTGGTGGCGATTGAGAACCGGGACAAGCGTGCCGGGTTTATCGCGATGCAGCAGGTCGCTGCCGTCACCCGTGAAACGGTGGCGCAGTTTGTTCAACGTCATCTCCCACCCAGTCAGCTGGTGCGCAGCGATGCGCTGGCCTCCCTGGTGGAGATCGGCAAGACGCAGCACCATGCCGCACGGGTGACGCCGCCTGACAAGGCGGGCGAATGGCTGCCCTGGGTGCATATTGCCATCGGCAACCTCAAGGCGTTTCTGCTGGGTACCTATCACGGCGTCTCGTCCAAGTATCTGCAAGAGTATCTCAATGAGTTCTGCTACCGCTTCAACCGGCGTGAGAGAGAGGCCGAGTTGCCATTACGCCTGCTCAACGCCTGCCTGACGCACAATCAGATCAAACTGAAAATGGTTTAGAGGCATAATACAAAATGAAATACTTGATACACACGGCTGTTGTGCTTGGCCTGTCAGCCGTCATCGCGAGTGGCCCTGCCCGGGCCGTTCCAGTCACAGTGGCTGGCAGCACGGTCAACTTCACCTTCGACAGCGCCCTCAGCGGCCTGTTCGGCGCACCCGCGGTGGCGGGGAATGTGCTGTTTTTCACGCCGACCACCTACAAGGCGCAGTCTTTCAATGGTTCGGGATTCGCGTCGGCCAGTCAGACCTTCAACGTCATGGTCAATGCCAGGCCCGGCTATCTCGTGTCGGCCGTCGACCTGAACGAAGACGGGGATTACTACAACATCGGCGCCAATGCCAGCGTGGCGGTGGGCGGCAAGCTGTATGTGCGTGATATCGAGTCGCCGCTTGCCCCTGCCGCCTTCGGCACCATCAAGCCCGCCCTGCCGCTGACCGATGTGACCAGCCTGGCGAATTTTGAAACCACCAACTGGACATCGCATGCAGGCGTCGCGATCCCGGCTGGATGGGGCGGGGCGGACAGCGTCGTCAGTGGCGTCAACGTCACCATCCAGAACATCCTGCTGGCCAGCACCATGACTTCCGGCAGCGCCGCCTTCATCGAGAAGAAGTTCGCCGGACTCTCGGTCGTGACGGCACCGGTTCCCGAGCCCGATGCCTATGCACTGTTCCTGGTCGGCCTGGGGCTGGTCGGCAGCATGGCCTGGCACCGCAGACGGCGGGCTGGCTGAGGCGCTTGCTTTTGGACAGACGGCCCCGATCGGGGCCGTTTTCACGCGCTCTCTCCAGAAGGTCTGTTCGGGCTCAGCGTGTCGGATTTCTTTACACATTGGGTCGCCCGGGCTTATGCAATACGGTGTGTCGGATAAAATGATCAAATAAACAGGGGCTTGTTAGAAACGTTTCATATGGAACGTATTTTGCTTGGCTATAAACGAGGTCCGCCCGTGGATGCAGCGATGTGCCAATGTGGTCTGGCCTGCGAAGAATCACAAACTAAGGAAGCGCTGAACAAGTTGATTCCGCTCATGGTTCGACAGGCTCACCACGAACGGAATCAACAAGTTGTCGTTCGTCCTGAGCTTGTCGAAGGACTTGTTCAGCGCTTCCCTAAGGCCCCGGGAAAAAGAGGGCTGGTTTTATCCGTCAGGTGGTGGCTCGGCGAGGGGATCGGCGAGGCGCGCCTGGGGTATTTCAAACAACAGTGATTGGAGGAGTAACAATGAGGAAAGCGCTTTGTGCGGCTCTGCTCGCGGCCATGGGAACTTACATGGCGCCGGCATCTGCGGTGACCATCGCAAGCACGACGTCTTTGGGCGATCTGACGGGGGTATCCGCCGCCATCGGCAGGACCTTCAGTGCGGCGGACTATCAGGATTCGTTCGTCGATGACTACAACTTCAGCTTGACCGCGGGCTCGCAGGTTGTCGGAACAACCGTCACGATCAACCTCTCCGTTGGGGCGAACACCTTCCAGTTGAGCAACATGATGGCCACGCTCAGCGATTCGACCGGCGCTACCGTCTATGCACTTGACAATACGTTGGACGCCAGCAATGCCTTGCAGGTCAGCGCGACAGTGGGAAGCGGAGCCTACCGGTTGAGGGTGACGGGGGACGTGACCGGTAACCTGGGTGGTGGTTACGGCGGGGTGCTGCAGGCGGCGCCGGTTCCCGAAGCCCAAACCTATGCCATGTTGCTGGCGGGTCTTGTGCTTGTCGGTTTCATGGCGCGACGCAACGCCCGCGTCTCGGTTTGACACCCGGGCGATCCGGTGTGGCGGCTTCCGCAAGGAAGCCGTTTTTATTGGCAGGCCCGCCGGGCGGTATGGCATCCTGTTCCATGCGATGCGGACGCGCCGAATTCAAGTTCCGGCAACATTGCCCCGTTACTTTTGCTGGATAATACGTTCGTACCACCGGTACGACCGCGGGCGGCCCGCCCGATAACAATGCGCCTGCCCACAGGCCGCCAGGAAAACGCA
>JAJZRT010000114.1:0-3944 GCA_021802595.1 Pseudomonadota bacterium | reverse complement strand
AACGCATCGACACGATGCACATGGAGTGATGACTAACCATAACCAGTGGCTGTTCCGGCAGCAGCTTTCCGTCGTATCGCTGACCAAGATCCTGCTCGACCCCTTTGTGGCCGTGCTGGTGCTGATCGGCTGCACGTTTTATTTCCACGAAACCTTCAACGGGCCGTATCCCATCCTGGCCCTCATCGTCTTCACCCTGACCTTTCCCGGCAAGTGGCCCGAAGTCACGTTGCGCGCCTTCTGGAACGAAGTCGTCATGCCGTGGTTCTTCCTCTCCGGGCTGATCCTGCTGTTCGGCTATTCCACCGGCTATCTCGACTGGTTTCCGCCCAATCTGGTGATGGCCTGGATGCTCGTCACCCCCGTCGCCATGTGGGTGGCGCACCGCGTCGTGCGCAAGATCCTGCCGCGCCTGCTGCTGCTGGAAGGCGGACGCCGGCGCGCGCTCATCGTCGGCGCCGGCCACCTGGGCACCGAATTGCGCGGGCGCTTTGCCAATGACAGCGCGCTGGGCGTGGACGTGGCCGGTTTCTTCGACGACCGCGCGCTCGAGCGCACCGAACTGACCGACCCCCGGAAGCTGCTCGGCAAACTCGCCGACATCCCCGACTACGTCAACCGCAACGGCATCGACCTCGTCTACATCACCCTGCCGATGGCCTCGCAGCCGCGCACGCTGAACCTGCTCGACGCCCTGCGCGACACCACCGCCTCGGTCTATTTCGTTCCCGACATCTTCGTATCCGACCTGATTCAGGCGCGGGTCGACCACATTCACGGCATGCCCGTGGTGGCGCTCACCGAATCGCCCACGCTCGGCGTTTCGGGTATCGGCAAACGCATCAGCGACGTCGTCATCGCCAGCCTCATCCTGCTCATGATCTGGCCCGTTCTGCTGATCCTGGCCATCGGCGTCAAACTGTCGTCGCCCGGCCCCATCATCTTCAAGCAGCGACGCTACGGCCTCGACGGCCAGGAAATCCTCGTCTACAAATTCCGCTCCATGAAGGTCTGCGACGATGGCGACGTCATCAAGCAGGCCGGCCGCAGCGACCCGCGCATCACCCCCTTCGGCGCCTTCATCCGCCGCACCTCGCTCGACGAACTGCCGCAGTTCATCAACGTCCTGCAGGGCCGCATGAGCGTCGTCGGCCCGCGCCCGCACGCCGTCGCCCACAACGAGCAGTACCGCAAGCTCATCAAGGGCTACATGCTGCGCCACAAGGTCAAGCCCGGCATCACCGGCTGGGCGCAGGTCAACGGCCTGCGCGGCGAAACCGAGACGCTCGACAAGATGCGCGCCCGCGTCCAGTACGACATCGACTACATGCGCAACTGGTCGCTGGTGTTCGACCTCATGATCATCGGCAAGACCCTTGCCGTCGTCTGGCGCGACCAGAACGCGTATTGACAGGGGTGAGTGAATGAACTTTAATGGCACCATTAAGAGTGTCTTTAATGGTGCGCTGAAGAGTGCCCCTGCATTCTGGCTGACAGGAGGTTTCAAATGGCGAACATTGTCTTGGCGGAAGTCACCGCCAGCGTATCCGAACTCAAAAGAAATCCGATGGGAACGGTTGCGGCGGGCGAGGGTTTTCCTGTTGTCATCCTGAACCGCAATGAGCCTGCCTTCTACTGCATTCCGGTCGAGGCTTACGAAGCACTCATGGAAAAGCTGGAGGACATCGAACTGAATGCCCTGGCCGAAGCGCGCATGTCCGATGAAAAGGCCCCCGTGAAAGTCCGGCTGGATGATCTATGAGTTGTTGTTTCATCCTGATGCGCTCGACGAATGGGGCAAGCTTGACAAGCCTGTGCGCGAGCAATTCAAGAAGAAACTTGCCGAACGTCTGCATAACCCGCATGTTCCCGCCTCAAAACCTTCAGGCCAGAAAAACCGATACAAAATCAAGCTGAGAAGCATGGGCTATCGCCTGGTCTACGACGTGGTGGATACGCAATTGATCGTTACTGTGGTTGCCGTAGGCAAACGCGAGCGCAACGCTGTCTATAAGGCGGCCGCATCGAGATGAGGCAGGCGAGCGTTGGGCAGGGAGGCCGCAGCGCCTTTCCTTGAAACGCATGAGCGTCGTCGGCCCGCGCCCCCACGCTGTCGCCCACAACGAGCGATACCGCGAGCTCATCAAGGGCACCATGCTGCGCCACAAGGTCAAGCCCGGCATCACCGGCTGGGCGCAGGTCAACGGCCTGCGCGGCGAGACCGAAACCCTCGACAAGATGCGCGCCCGCGTCCAGTACGACATCGACTACATGCGCAACGGGTCGCTGGTGTTCGACCTCATGATCATCGGCAAGACCGTTGTCGTCGTCCGGCGCGACCAGAACGCGTACTGAGCCACAAGCTACAGGATTCAAGGAAGGGCGAGGTGGATTCGACGCGGCCTGGACTAGCCGGACGTCCCGGTTTATCTGCAACTTGCTCCGCCTATCGATAGATATCCCGTCTGTTGCCAACTTCGATCACTAGGATGCAAAGCGCACGGTCCTGAATATCGCAGATGATCCGATAGTCGCCAACACGATAACGCCAGTAAATGCCGAGTTGTGGGCCAGTTAATGCCTTGCCAGTGCTGCGCGGATCATCTAGCGTCGACAGACGTTGCCGCAGAAAAGTCGTAATGCGTTTGGCCTCGCTTTTATCGAGTTTCCCCATTTGCCTGGCGGCCGTTGCCGTCAACTCAATCCGCCAAACCAAGATCGCGCTCCACTTCCTCTAGTGTGTAAACGCGTTCTTCGCCCTTGCGGACGCGCTCCATCGTCGCGGCAGCCAGGTAATAATCCTCAAGGTCGTCCATGCCCTTGGCAACCAGCTCGCGCAAATAGTAAGCCTTGGTGCGACCCGTCTGTGCGGCCAGGTTGTCCAGTCGTTGCTCGATTACGGGATCGAGGCGGATTGAAGTCGCCATGTTGCATCCTTTCTAGTTGAATACGTGTATTCAATGTATCCAATTAGCTTGTGGGGCGCAAGTCGGGTCGACCTCTCGCTAACTGCCCATTCAGAGGGAGATCAGGCAGACCGGCATATCTTGAAACCAATTGTGCTGCAGTTCATCAAGGGCACCACGCTGCGCCAGAAGGTCAAGCCCGGCATCACCCCGGCTGGGCGCAGGTCAACGGCCTGCGCGGCGAAACCGAAACCCTCGACAAGATGCGCGCCCGCGTCCAGTACGACATCGACTACATGCGCAACTGGTCGCTGGTGTTCGACCTCATGATCATCGGCAAGACGCTGGCTGTCGTCTGGCGCGATCAGAACGCTTACTGAGCGCAGGTCAAGCGTCTGATCCAGGCGCGTCACAGAAGGCAACCCGCCTAGCCTGCTGCGGCGCGCAAGACGGAACTTGGTGCCGCCTTGCACGTTTACCTCGCCCCTGTCTATGGAACCGCTGGTCCGCCACAGGCGGCATCATGACGGCCCCGGCACTCCTATCGTCCCTGAAGTCGGCCCCTTTTTGGACCTGAATATTGTTTTCAACGTGGTCGCACTCATGGCTGTGCCGGATGCCCCTGCCACGCTGCTGGCGGGCTTGGGCTCGTGGGGGGGGGCAAGGACCGACCGGGCTGAAGGGGAAACGGAAGGGTCAAAAGGAGGGGGGCACGCCAAACAAGATTTATGACAGCATTAAATATACTGATTAATGTGAATTTGTCGATAAATTTTACACATGGTTTGTGGGTGGGCTGGATGCGTGATAATCGTTGATTTAATTGAATTTAGTTTATTCATGGCTGTTTTTCATTCTGGGGTTTTTTAGCTGTGGCCAGCATTTCATATACTCGGCTGTCGAATTTTGTCGGATTTTTTTACACGCATGGTTCGAACCTACCAGTCGATCCGCCAAAAGGAACCAAATTCAATTCTTAAATGCTTGATTGTTAAGCTCATAAGTAAAAACTTCCAAAAGCTGGAACGGGCATTGCTA
>JAJZRT010000113.1 GCA_021802595.1 Pseudomonadota bacterium | reverse complement strand
CTGGCGTGGATGTGGCGAGTCGCCTCAAGCTCAGCGAGGCCTGCCCGCTCATCATGCCGCATCATGTCGCGCTCGACCGCGCGCGCGAGATCGCCAAGGGCGCCGGCAAGATCGGCACCACCGGCCGCGGCATCGGCCCCGCCTACGAGGACAAGGTGGCGCGCCGCGCGCTGCGGCTGCAGGACCTGTTCCACCGCGAGCGCTTTGCCGCCAAGCTGGGCGAGGTGCTCGACCACCACAACTTCATGCTGAAGAATTATTACAAGACCGATACCGTCGACTTCCACCAGTCGCTCGACGAGATGATGGCGCTGGCCGAGCGCCTCAAGCCGATGGTGGCCGACGTGCCGCGCAGCCTGTACGAAGCCAACAAGGCGGGCGAGAACCTGCTGTTCGAAGGCGCGCAGGGCACGCTGCTGGATATCGACCACGGCACCTATCCGTTCGTGACCTCGTCCAACTGCACGGCCGGCGGCGCCGCCACCGGCGCAGGGGTCGGCCCGAACACGCTGCACTACGTGCTCGGCATCACCAAGGCCTACACCACCCGCGTGGGCTCCGGGCCGTTCCCGACCGAACTGTTCGACGATGTCGGCCAGTATCTCGGCGAAAAGGGCCACGAGTTTGGCGCCACCACCGGCCGTGCGCGCCGCTGCGGCTGGTTCGACGCCGCCGCGCTCAAGCGTTCGATCCAGATCAACGGCGTGACCGGCCTGTGCGTGACCAAGCTCGACGTACTGGATGGCCTGGAAACCGTGCGCGTCTGCGTGGGCTACAGGATCGACGGCGAGACCTGCGACATCCTGCCGGTGGGCGCCGAATCCATCGCTCACGTCGAGCCGATTTACGAGGATCTGCCGGGCTGGAGCGATACCACCGTGGGCGTGCAGGAATTCGACAAGCTGCCGCAGAAGGCGCAGACCTACCTGAAGCGGATGGAAGCCCTGTGCGAAGTGCCGGTGGACGTGGTGTCGACCGGCCCCGACCGGGTGGAGACGATCGTGCGTCGCCACCCCTACGAGGCGTGATGTATAAAACAAGGTCTGAAAAAGTAAAAAGCCGACACGAGGTCGGCTTTTTACATCAAGCTAATTACTTAGCTGCGTTTGGTGCCCAGAAGAGGACTCGAACCTCCACAGTGTTGCCACCGCTAGGACCTGAACCTAGTGCGTCTACCAATTCCGCCATCTGGGCAGTGAAGGCGCGCATTCTAGAGAGCCGTACATAAATTGTCAACGAAGATGACCCAAAAAAAATCCCGCAGCCGCGCAGGCAAACACAAGATCCCGGCGATCCGCCTGGCCGACCCGTTCTACGAGCGGGAGGTCGAGCGCTACGAGTCGCCGCTGCCGAGCCGCGAATACATCCTGCAACTGATCACCGAGGCCGGTTGTCCGGTCGATGTCGATGCGTTCGCCGCGCAGCTCCACATCACCGAGGCCGAGCGCGACCTGTTTCAGCGCCGCCTCGGCGCGATGCAGCGCGACGGCCAGTTGATGCTCAACCGCAAGCGCCAGCTGTGCCTGCCGGACAAGCTCGACCTGATCAAGGGGCATGTCGAGGGCCATCCGGACGGCTTCGGCTTCGTGGTGCCGGAAGAGGGCGGCGACGATCTCTACCTGTCGCCCAAGGAAATGCACCGCGTGCTGCATGGCGACAAGGTGCTGGTGCGGGTGGCGGGCTTCGACAAGCGCGGCCGGCGCGAGGCCAAGATCGTCGAGGTACTGGAGCACGTCAACAAGTTCGTGGTCGGCCGCTACTATCTGGAAGGCGGCGTCGGCTTCCTGATCGCGGAAAACCGCCGCATCAACCAGGACATCCTGGTCCCGGCCGAAAATGCGGGTAGCGCGAAATCCGGCCAGGTCGTCACGGTGGAAATCGTCACCCAGCCCGGCGCGCACAACGAGGCGGTGGGCCGCGTCAGCGAAGTGCTCGGCAGCTTCACTGGCCCCGGCATGGAAATCGAGATCGCGCTGCGCAAGCACGACCTGCCCTACGTGTTCCCGCCGGAAGTCGAGAAGCAGGCCGAAGGCTTGCCGAAAAAAGTCCTCAAGAAGGACATGGCCGGGCGCGAGGACATCCGCCACCTGCCGCTCGTCACCATCGACGGCGAAACCGCGCGCGACTTCGACGACGCCGTCTACTGCGAGCCGCTCGGCCGCAGCGGCTTCCGCCTGGTGGTGGCGATCGCCGACGTCAGCCATTACGTGCAGCCCGGGGACGCGCTCGACACCGAAGGCTACAACCGCGGCAACTCGGTGTACTTTCCGCGCCGCGTCATCCCCATGCTGCCCGAGGCCTTGTCCAACGGCCTGTGCTCGCTCAACCCCGAGGTCGACCGCCTGTCCATGGTGTGCGACATGCGCATTACCAGCGCGGGCAGCATCAAGGAATACCGCTTCTATCCGGCGGTGATCCATTCGCACGCGCGCCTCACCTACAACCAGGTGTGGGACTGGCTCTCCGGTAGCGCCAGGCCGGACAAGAAGCACGCCGGCCTGATGCCGCACCTGCAGGCGCTGGACAAGCTGTTCCGCTCCTTGCTGAAGGCGCGTGCCAAGCGCGGTGCGATCGATTTCGGTTCCACCGAGACGCAGATCATTTTCGACGACAACGGCAAGATCAAGGAGATCGTGCCGGTGGTTCGCAACGACGCCCACCGCATCATCGAGGAATGCATGCTGGCGGCCAACGTCTGCGCTTCGGATTACCTGCACGAGAACAAGCAGCCCGCGCTGTTCCGCGTGCATGAAGGCCCGACGCCCGAAAAGCTCACCGCGTTGCGTGGCTTCCTCGCCGAATTCGGCCTCGACCTCGGCGGCGGCGACAAACCGCACGCCAAGGATTACGCCGCGCTCCTGGAGAAGATCAAGGACCGCCCCGACCACGGCCTGCTGCAGACCGTGATGCTGCGCTCGCTCCGGCAGGCGATCTACAGCCCGGACAACAAGGGCCACTTCGGCCTGGCCTACGAGGCCTATACCCACTTCACCTCGCCGATCCGCCGCTATCCCGACCTGCTGGTGCACCGCGGCATCAAGGCGGTGCTGAACGGCGAGAAGCTGCCCGCCAAGGGCCTGGCGGAAATCGGCCTGCACTGTTCGATGACCGAGCGCCGCGCCGACGACGCCACCCGCGACGTCGATGCCTGGCTGAAGACCTATTTCATGCAGGACCGTATCGGCGACGAATACAACGGCACCGTGAGTGCGGTCACCAGCTTCGGCCTCTTCGTGGCGATCGACGACATCTTCATCGAGGGGCTCGTGCACGTCTCCGAGCTTGGCCAGGACTACTTCCACTACGACGCGGCCAAGCACATGATGCTCGGCGAGCGGACCGGGAAGAAATATCGCCTCGGCGACCGCGTGCGCATCAAGGTGATGCGCGCCGACATCGAGACCAGCAAGATCGATTTCAGCCTGGTCGAGCAGGAGAATTCCGCCCTCGACATGCAGCGCGCCTTCGCGCAATCGGCGTCGGAAAAGAAATCCTCCTCGCCCCGATCCGCCAAATCCAGGTCGGGTAGCAAGCAGAAATGAGCGAGAAGTCTGCCGACAGACACGCCGCAGAAAAACTCATCTACGGCTTTCACCCCGTGCTGGCGCGCCTGCGCCAGGACCCCGCGGGCATCTTCGAAATCTACCTCGACCTCACCCGGCGCGACGCGCGCGCGCGCGACCTGGTGCATCAGGCCCGGGACAACGGCGTCAAGCTGGCGCAGGTCGAAGCCGATCGTTTGACGCGGCTCGTCGGCAAGGCCGCCAAGCACCAGGGCGTGGTCGCCCGCGTCAAGCCGGTCGCGCTGACGCATTCGCTCGACGAGGTGCTGGAAAACATCCAGGGTCCGCCGCTGCTGGTCATCCTCGACGGCGTCACCGATCCGCACAACCTCGGCGCGATCATGCGCTCGGCCGACGCCTTCGGCGCGCACGCCGTCATCGCACCCAAGGACAACGCCGTCGGTATCAACGCCACCGTGGAAAAGGTCGCGTCGGGTGCCGCCGAAACCGTGCCCTACATCATGGTCACCAATCTCGCGCGCACGATAGAAGATTTGAAGGAACACAACATCTGGGTCATCGCCGCCGACATGGACGGCGACAAGCCTTTGTCCGGCATTGACGCCAGGACCGGCATCGCCTGGGTGCTCGGCGCCGAGGGCGCGGGCATCCGCCGGCTGGTCAAGCAGAGCTGCGACCAGGTCGCACGCATCCCCATCGGCGGCACGGTGGAAAGCCTCAATGTGTCGGTGTCGGCGGCGCTGTGTTTGTACGAGACGGTGCGGCAGCGCGGGGCGTGAGTCACCCTACCTTCTGAATGTCTTGACAAATATATAAGTACTTATATTGTTTGTCGTCATGAAGGCGCTTAAATGCGTTGGCAGCAGCCTGGATGACCTGACGGATTTTCCGCTGGAAGCGCGGCGCGAATCGGGTTTCGAACTATGGCAGGTGCAGCGAGGGCTGTATCCGTCCGATTTCAAGCCTATGCCTGCCGTCGGAGCCGGGGCCTTCGAAAATCCGTGTGCATGTCCTGGGTGAGTGGCGCGTGATCTACGTGGCGAAGCTCAAGGACGCCGTGTATGTCTTGCATGCCTTCCACAAGAAAACACAGAAAACCCGCAAGGAAGACATCGAGTTGGCGGCGAGACGGTACAAGCAGATAGGAGAAGAATCATGAAAGAGAAAATCATCCGGTCTCGCGGCAATGTGTTTACCGATTTGGGTTTCCCGCCGGAAGAGGCCGCCGTGCTGTCGATGCGTGCGGATTTGATGGCGCAGTTGCGTCTGACTGTGGAGAAGCGCAATTGGACGCAGGTTGAGGCCGCTCAGGTTCTGGGCATCAGCCAGTCCCGCGTGTCCGATCTGATGCGCGGCAAGTGGGACAAATTCAGCCTGGATATGCTGGTGACCCTGGCTGCTCGCGCGGGCTTGCATTGCGAGTTGAAGTTGGCCGCCTGAGCAGACGAACCCAGGTTTTATGAGGCCGCAATGAATACGTCCTTGCTCCTGTGGAGCCTGCTCTTCAGTTCGATCGGGCTCGGCTTCTTTGTCTACGGCAAGCGGCAGAAGGCGGTCGTTCCGCTGTTCTGCGGACTGGGACTCATATCTACCCGTATTTCGTTTCCAGCACGCTGTTGTTGGTCGCGATTGGGGTCGTGCTCATGGTGGTACTGCCTTATTTCGTCAGGGTTTAAGCCCTCTTGGCGGTCTGCGCGTTGGGTTCGTCAGGCGCCCCGTCTAATGCTTTCCCCTTTAAAAATATGAACTATGTTGAATAGCTTGTTCAATTTCTCATGAGGAGAAAGACGATGCGTTCTCAATTGATGATTGCAGCGATGATGGCGGCCGTACTGAGCGCGCCGCAGGTCTTTGCTCAGACGCCTGACAAGGCGGACGCAAAGGCAGCGTCCACGGCCAGCGATGCCGACATGGACAAGTACTACGCGGCCATGCAGGAACGGTACAAGAAGATGCAGGACATGATGGAGCGCCTGGGCAAGACCAAGGACCCCAAGGAGCGTCAGAAGATTCTTGAAGAGCACTGGAAGACCATGCACGAAGGCATGAACATGATGATGGGGCGAGCTGGCATGGGGCGCGGCATGATGATGGGCGGCATGGGTATGATGGGACCCGGCGGCGGGATGGGGCCGGGAGGCAGGATGGGACCCGGAGGGCCGATGGGCCAGGCGCCTATGTCCCCGGAAATGATGAATCAACGCCAGCGTCGCATGGAGCAGCGCATGGACATGATGCAGATGATGATGGATCAGATGATGCAGCATCAGGGCATGAGCGCCCCGGCGCCTGCTGCCAAATAATCCCGACTGTGTTCCCCTGTTCACGCCCCGGCAAGTCCGGGGCGTTTTCATTCAAGCGCCAGCGCGGCTCAGCCCAGTTCCTGCAAACGCAGCAGGCGTTCTTCCTCTTCCTTGAGCGTGTCGTCGATTTCCCGCATCACGCTTTCCAGATCGACCGCCGGCAGCGTGCATTCGTACAGGCCGGTCAGTTGGCTCTCGGGGTGCAGCTTGCCGTGTTCATACAGTGCCCAGATTTCCTCGGCGTATTGCGTGGTCAACAGCACCGGCGCGAACTGGCCGAAGTAGGTTTTCAGGTTGTTCACGTCGCGCGCCAGCATGGCCTGGGCGTGATTGTTGCCGGCGGCATCGACCGCCTGCGGCAGATCGATGATCACCGGGCCGTCGGCGTCGACGAGGATGTTGAATTCGGACAAGTCGCCATGGACGACGCCGGCGCACAGCATGCGCACGACTTCCCCGATCAGGGTGCGGTGATGGGCGAGCGCTTCTTCCTCGCTCAGTGACACGTCGTTGAGACGTGGCGCGGCATTGCCGTCGGCATCGGCTACCAGTTCCATCAGCAGCACGCCTTCGTGGAAGTTGTACGGCGTGGGCACGCGCACGCCAGCGGCGGCGAGCCGGTACAGTGCGTCGACCTCGGCGCTTTGCCAGGCGGCTTCCTGCATTTCGCGGCCGTATTTGCTGCCCTTGGCCATGGCGCGCGCCTGGCGGCTGTTCTTGGTCTTGCGATTCTCTGTGTAGTCGACGGCCTGGCGGAAGCTGCGCTGGTTGGCTTCCTTGTAGACCTTGGCGCAGCGGATGTCGTCGCCGCAGCGGACGACGAAGACCATGGCTTCCTTGCCGCTCATGAGCTGGCGCACGACGCCGTCGATGAGGCCGTCTTCGAGCAGGGGTTCGAGGCGTTTGGGGATTTTCATGAATGGGGTTGTCTGTGTGGTCGCATGGTTTTGAAGGGCGCGGCCAGGCCCTTCGATCGTTCGACAGGCTCACGATCAGGACGAACAGTGGTGAGGTTCGATCCGGATTGGAGGCTCAACCGATAAGTCAGCCGCGCACCTTGCGGTACGCCTCCAGCAGGCGCTGGTGGATCGCGCTGCCCTCGAAGTCGCTGCCCAGTTTCGTCAGCCCGAAGAAGCGCTCGTCCTGATTGAACAGCGCGAAGGCTTGCTCCAGCGTTTCGCGGCCGTACATCAGCGCGAGCGCGGGTTCGAAGGGGCTGGGGTCGTCGAGCTGGACGAGGTCGGCGATGCAGCGGTAGACCTTCAACCGTTCTTCGCTGCGCTGACCGTACTGGGCGATCCAGGTGCAGCCTTCGTGGATGGCGTCGTCGTCGCCGAGGGCGAGTGCGAGCAGCAGCTTGACCTCGCCGACGCGGATGTCGGTCCACGGCGAATCGGCGTCGGGCGCGAGGCCGATCAGCACCGTGACCAGACGGTCGTCGGCCAGTTCGAGCGCGACCATCAGGTCGAGCAGCTCGGCGCATTCATCATCGGAGAGTTCGGGCAAGCGTGAAAGCGCCGGGCGAATCAGGTTGCCGATGCTGTTGTTCTCGAATTCGAGTTCCTCGACCGGGTAGATTTCGGATACGCCGGGCACCAGGATGCGGCAGGCGTAGACGCCGAGGTGTTCGAAATCGGCGATGTAGATCTCGCGGCCTTCGGCGTGAAGGGCGTCGACCGACCACGTGTAGTCTTCTTCGGTGGTGGTGCCGAAGTTCCAGTCGACGAAGTCGAAGTCGGGCGTGTCGCGCAGGAACTGCCAGGAAATCACGCCGCTGGAATCGACGAAATGGATTTCCAGGTTCTGCGGGTCGGCGATT
Source organism: Pseudomonadota bacterium (assembly GCA_021802595.1). The sequence continues at coordinate 1,256 of JAJZRT010000113.1, read as the reverse complement.
TCGGCCGGGTCGAAACCGGGTGCGGGGAAGCCTTCGAGCGATTCGAGCGCGCGGCCTTGCAATAACTCCGTCAGCGCACGTTCCAGCGCCACCTCGAAGCGCGGGTGCGCGCCGAAGCTGGCGAAGCAGCCCTGGTCATGGGGGTGCAGCAGGGTGACGTTCATCACCGGGTAGCGACCGCCGAGCGAGGCATCCTTCACCAGGATCCCGAAGCCCGCCTCGCGCAGTCCGCGAATGCCGGCAGCAATGCGCGGATAGCGGGCGATGACGTCGTCGGGCACGTCGGGCAGACACAGGCCTTCTTCGATGATGCGGAACTTGATGTGGCGCTCGAAGATTTCGGCCAGCGCCTGGGTGCGCGCTTCCTTCAGCGTGTTGCCGGCCGACATGCCGTTGCTGACGTAGAGGTTGCCGATGAGGTTGACCGGGAAGTACACGGTCTCGCCGTCGGAGAGCCGCCGGTAGGGGATGGCGCAAATGCCGCGTTCGGCGTTGCCGGAGTTGAGGTCGACCAGCTGGTCGGCGCGCACGCCGGTATCCGGGTTGTAGAAGCCATGCAGTGCGGGCGTCAGCACTTCTTCCGGCCAGGCGTCGCTGTCAGGAACAAACCAGCGCTCGTCGGGGTGATGAACGTAGCGCCGGTTGGCGATTTTGTTGCCCAGGTAGAAGTGTGTCCAGAAGTAATTGGTCGACAGCCGCTCGAAGTATTCGCCCAGCGCGCTTGCCCGCGCCGCCAGTTCCGAGCCGCCCTTGCCGTTGGTGAACAGCAGCGGGCAGTCGCGGTCGCGGATGTGTACCGACCACACGCCTTCCACCGGATTGAGCCAGGAGCGTTCCTCGATATGGAAACCGATCGCTTCCAGTTTTGACTGCAGGGTGGCGATCGACGCTTCGAGCGAGGCGTCCTTGCCGGGGATGAAGTGTTCGATGACTTGCATGGGGAAAACCTGGGGAGGGAAGAGGGCCTGCGCGGCGCGTCGAGCGAGGCCGGGAGCAGGGGAATGCCGGCCATTGTGGCACGGACGCGGCCGTTCAGGCCGGGATTTGCTCGAATTCCGCCACCGCCTGCCGCAGCCGGCTGGCTTCCTGCTCCGGGCGCATCAGGCCGCGGCGCCGGCGGGCATGGCTGGCGAGCGCGGCATAGAAATCGGGATCGTTCTCGGCCATGGCCAGCAATTCGGCGAGTTGCCGTTCGTTTCCCACCGGGAAATAGCCTGGATAGTCCTCGCCCAGCATGCCGATATTGCCCGGCATAC
>JAJZRT010000112.1 GCA_021802595.1 Pseudomonadota bacterium | reverse complement strand
GTGGCCCTCTTTCCCGTCCAGGCGGTAACGCACGTCATAGCCGATCGTTCGGACATGCGATTCGTGGACCGTCTTGCAGCGCGTTTCGGTGCGGCTGACGGTGTCCTTTTCCTGCATGTTCTTCTGCACCTGGTTGCCGGCATAACCCCCCGCCGCGGCGCCGGCCACCGTGGCCAGCGTGCGCCCGGTGCCGCCGCCGATCTGGTGGCCGAGCAGGCCGCCCGCCACCGCGCCGATCGCCGTGCCGGCAATGCGGTTGGTGTCCTTGACGGGCGCCTGTTCGTGGACGACCACGTCATGGCAGACCTGCTTCGGGGTGCGGGTGGTTTCGGTCACCGGCCTGACGGCCAGCACCTCGGCAAACTCCGGTTTCGGGTTGAGGATCCTGTAGCCGGCGATGCCGCCGATCGCCGTCGCGGCAACGGCCCCTGCGATCACGCCCGTCAACATCGATTTATTCATGGTTTGCTCCTGGAAGTGACTTCGTTTCGTATGAAACCTGCGCCGCACGATAGTTCATCCCTGCGGACGGCAGCTTATGCGGGCTGCAGCAGATCGATCCGGAAATCGCGCTCGTAGGGGGGGACATTGCATTCGATGACATTCGACGGCGCAACGTCGAGGCGGACGCCGACGATGTCGGTGCGTACCGGCAGTTTCGCCGCGCCCCGGTCCACCAGCACCACGGTGCGGATTTCGTCCGGCTGCCTGCGGGCCAGATATTCCACCGCACGCAGCATGGAGTGGCCGCGATACATCACGTCATCCACCACCAGCACCGTGTGGCCGGCAAGGTCGAGGCTGACGTGTTCCGGGTTCTCGGTCAGGCGGGTTTCGGGGAAGAGCAGCGTGAGATCGTCCGCGTAGCGCTTGATCTGCAGGTCGAGCCGCATGCAGTCTGCAATACCGTAGCGTGCCCGCAGCCGTGCCTGCAGCTTGTCGGCAAGGGGCGCCCCGCGCCGCAGGATGCCGACGATCGCGACGCGCGTCCGTCCCGTCAGCAGGCCGGCAGCCTGGCGGGCCATGTCGTCGACGATGGCGTCGAGCTGCTCGGCGGTATAGAGGCAGGTGCGCCTGCCCGGCGTCTTGTCTGTCATGGTCGCGGTTCCTGGCAGCCGGTTCGGAGAGCGCTCATGTGGGCGTTTCGGCCACCTGGTTGGCCCACGACATCGCCTCGATTTCAGCTGCGGCCAGATCGGACAGCGAGAGGCCGCCGGTCTGTGCCAGCAGGGCACACGTATGGTCCGGATCCGGATGCTCGACGCTTTCGACCAGCTGCAGCAGGATGCCCAGCTCGCCTTCGCGGCGCAACAGGCCACTTGCAAGACACTCGCCCAGGTGGAGTTCATGGACGATGTCGGCCAGCGGCTTGTCGATGAGGCTTTCGATCAGGGACAGGATGCCGGCCATGAAGGCCTCGTCGCAATAATCGGCGCCGCGCTGCTGCCTGGCGGCAAGCAGTTCCATCATCTTGCCGCGCGTGGCGGCCAGCAGCAGCAAGGGGCTGGGGTAGACGGAGCCACTCTGCAGGGTGAACATCAGCAGCTGCAGCCAGCGCTGCAGCTGCTTGCGCCCCAGCACCATGATCGCCTGCGAAACCGAGGCGATGCTGCGGTGCACGCCGCTCGCCACCGAATTGACCAGTCGCATCAGGTTGTAGGTCAGGTTGGGATGCTGCTTGAAGATCTGTTCGATCTGCGGCGTGTCGGCGTCCTGCAGCACCAGCCCCAGCAGCTGGATGAGCGCGAGCTGGCTCGGGTCGGCCCGCTTGGCCGAGAGCACGGCCGGCCGGGCGAAGTAATACCCCTGGAACAGGTCGAAGCCGAGTGCATGGCAACGCGCGGCCTGCTCGGCACTGTCGACCTTTTCGGCCAGCAGCTTCACCGGCCACTGCTTGAGCTGGTGCACGACGGCACGCAGCTGGTCCGGGTCGTGCAGCAGCAGGTCGACCTTGACGATGTCGACCAGCGCCAGCAGCGGCCGATAGCTGTCGTCGTAGACAAAGTCGTCCAGTGCCAGCATGAAGCCCTGCTGCTTGAGCACCCGGCAGCGTTCGATGACGGCATCATCGACGCGGATGGTTTCGAGCAGCTCCAGCACCATCTGTTCCCTGGGCAGCAGCTCCACCAGGTCGGACAGCAGCATGTCGGCGCTGACGTTGATGAAGCCCATCTGCGTGCCCAGCACGGTTTGCACGCCCATCTCGCTGAACGCGTGATGGATGACGCTGGCGGTGGCCTGCATGTCGTCAGTGACGGTCACGCCAGCCGTCTCGCCCGAGCGGAACAGCAATTCATAGGCGACGATGCGCTGGTCGCGGTCGAGGATGGGCTGGCGGGCGAGGAAAATGTTCCGGGTTGCCATGATTACAGACCCAGGTCTCGCCACATCGCGTCGACGCGCGTCTTCACCGCCGCGTCCATCACGATCGGCGTACCCCACTCGCGCACCGTCTCGCCGGGCCACTTGTTGGTGGCGTCGATGCCCATCTTGCTGCCGAGCCCCGACACCGGGCTGGCGAAGTCGAGATAGTCGATCGGCGTGTTTTCCACCAGCAGCGTGTCGCGCGCGGGGTCGACGCGTGTGGTCAGCGCCCACATGACTTCCTTCCAGTCGCGCACGTCGACATCGTCGTCGGTGACGAGGATGAACTTGGTGTACATGAACTGGCGCAGGAAGGACCACACGCCGAACATCACGCGCTTGGCGTGGCCGGGATACTGTTTTTTCATCGACACCACCGCCATGCGGTACGAGCAGCCCTCGGGCGGCAGGTAGAAATCGGTGATCTCGGGGAACTGCTTCTGCAGCAGTGGCACGAAGACCTCGTTGAGCGCCACGCCGAGGATCGCCGGCTCGTCCGGCGGCTTGCCGGTGTAGGTGCTGTGGTAGATCGGATCGCGCCGCAGCGTGATGCGCTCGACGGTGAACACCGGGAAGGTTTCCTGCTCGTTGTAGTAGCCGGTATGGTCGCCGTACGGGCCTTCGAGCGCGGTTTCATTCGAATGGATCACGCCCTCCAGCACGATCTCGGCGGACGCCGGCACCTGCAGGGTGTTGCCAAGGCACTGTACGACCTCGGTCTTGGCGCCGCGCAGGAGGCCGGCGAACTGGTATTCGGACAGCGTGTCCGGCACCGGCGTCACGGCGCCGAGGATGGTCGCCGGGTCGGCGCCGAGGGCGACGGCGACCGGGAAGGGCTCGCCCGGATGCGCCAGCGTGTGTTCGCGGAAGTCGAGCGCGCCGCCGCGGTGCGCGAGCCAGCGCATGATCAGCTTGTTCGGTCCGATCACCTGCTGGCGGTAGATGCCGAGGTTCTGCCGCTTCTTATGTGGGCCGCGAGTGACGGTGAGGCCCCAGGTGATGAGCGGCGCGACGTCGCCCGGCCAGCAGTGCTGGACCGGCAGGCGACCCAGATCGACATCGGCGCCTTCCCACACGATCTCCTGGCAGGGCGCATGCTTCACTTCCTTGGGCGCCATGTTGAGCACCTGCTTCAGGACCGGCCACTTGTCCCAGGCATCGCGCAACCCTTTGGGGGGTTCGGGTTCCTTCAGGTAGGCGAGCAGCTTGCCGACCTCGCGCAGCCGCATCGGGTCGTCCTCGCCCATGCCCAGCGCGACGCGCTTCACGGTGCCGAACAGGTTGGCCAGCACCGGCACGCTGTGGCCCTTCGGCTTTTCGAACAGCAGTGCCGGACCGCCGGCGCGCAGCACGCGGTCGGCGATCTCGGTCATCTCCAGTCTGGGGTCGACTTCGATGGCGATGCGCTTGAGCTCGCCCATCTTTTCGAGTTGTGCAATGAAGTCGCGCAGGTCGTGATAAATCATGAAAGGCCGATCAGGAACGGATGCGTTGCAACAGGGCGGTGGTCGACGTGTGATGACGGAACGGGATCGAGTGTACGCTACCGCCCCAGCCTGTCACTTCCGCTGCGCCGACGATCCGGTCCGGCGTCCAGTCGCCGCCTTTCACCAGCACGTCGGGGCGGACGACGAGGATGAGTTCGAGCGGGGTGTCGCTGTCGAACCAGGTGACCAGTGACACCGACTCCAGTGCCGCCAGCAGGGCCATGCGGTTCTCCAGGGGGTTGATCGGGCGGTCGTCGCCCTTGTTCTGGCGCCTCACCGAGGCATCCGTGTTCACCGCGACGATGAGCGAGGCACCGAGCGCGCGCGCCTCGTCCAGATAGGTCACATGGCCGCGGTGCAGGAGGTCGAAGCAGCCATTGGTGAACACCCGTGGACGCGGCAGCTGTGCAACCCGTGCCGCCAGATCGTCCGGGGCGCACAGCTTGCGCTCGAAGGCGGGCGAATGCATCGGCCGTCAGTTGATGTACTCGAACAGGGTAACGACCTTGGTGACGCCGGCCGTGGTGCGGGCGATATTCGTGGCGGCCTCGGCTTCCGCCTGCGTGACCAGGCCCATCAGATAGACCACGCTGGCCTCGGTCACCACCTTGATCTTGGATGCGGGCACATTCTCGTCGCGCAGCATGCGGGCCTTGACCTGGCTGGTGATGGAGACGTCATTGGCATCCGAGGTCAGCGAGGTGACTCCGGACACGGTCAGCTCATTGAATACCGTGCGCACGTCGGGGATGCCCTTGACCACGTCGGTTGCCTTCGCACGGGTGGCTTCGTCCGGCACCTGGCCGGTGAGCAGCACCTGGCGGTTATAGCTGGTGGCGGAAATGCTGTCGGTTTTTTGCGGGAAAGCGTCGCGCAGGCGGTTCATGGCGCGCAGTTCGATTTCCTGGTCGCTTACGTAGACGCCTGCAGTGCGGCGGTCCATCGCGACCGAGGTGCCGACGGCGGCACCGCCGACGGCGACGGCCGCGCAGCCGGGTAGTTGCGACAACACAGCGCCGATCAGCACCACGTGGATCAGTTTGTTCATTCCTCGACTCCTAATAAAACGCTGTCCACCGCATCGCACAGGCAATGGATGGTCAGCAGGTGGACTTCCTGGATGCGCGCCGTGGATTCGGCGGGCACGCACAGGAAGACGTCATCCGCCTGCATTTGTTCCGCCAGCCTGCCGCCGCTGCGTCCGGTGAGCGCGATGACATGCATGCTGCGCGCATGGGCGGCGGCCACGGCCTGCAATACACTGGGCGACATGCCGCTGGTGGAGATCGCCAGCAGGATGTCGCCCGGATGGCCGAGGGCTTTCACCTGCCGCGCAAACACCTGGTCGTAGGCATAGTCGTTGGCAATCGAGGTCAGGGTCGACGTGTCGGTGGTGAGCGCGATGGCCGCCAGTCCCGGGCGCTCCTGCTCGAAGCGGTTGATCATCTCGGAGGCGAAATGCTGGGCATCCGCCGCCGAACCGCCATTGCCGCAGGCGAGAATCCTGCCGCCCTGGGCGAGGCTGTGCACCATCAGGCGCGCCGCGCCCTCGATGGCCGGGGCGAGCGTTTCAGCGGCATCCAGCTTGGCCTGAGCCGACGCCTTGAAATGGTCGAGAATTCTGTCGTGTAAAGGCATGGCTAGCTCGGGTGTTTCATGAATTCTCGTGATGATCGCGGAGGATTTTGTTTTGCAGGGGAATTTTGTGAGGGAGCGGCGTAGTTATCCATACGCCCGACCGAACAAGGTTTCCATGCGGAACAAATACCCGGAGGGCACAAGAGACCGGCGAGGGCGCGAGTAATTTATGGAACATTCGAGCTTGATTATCCCATATCGTCAAATGCGTTCCTGATCCACTCGGGCGCACCGTCGCCGGACAGCGCGACCACGTCGAAGCGGCACGGCGGCAGCGTTTTCAGCGTGGTCAGATACTGGCGCGCAGCGGCGAGCAGTTTCTTCTGCTTGGCCGGCGTGACGCTGGCGGCGGCGCCGCCGAAATCCGTGCGGCTGCGCAGGCGCACTTCGATGAACACCAGCGTCGCCCCGTCCTGCATGACGAGATCGATCTCGCCGAAGCGGCAGCGCCAGTTGCGCGCCACGAGCTTCAGGCCGCGTGCCTGCAGGAACGCTTCGGCGCGCGCTTCGGCGGATGGGCCGAGCAGGGATTTCAACATCTGCGACAATGCGGGGATGAGTGAAAGCCTGCATCATACCCCCCTGTTCCCCGCGCTCTATGTCGTCGCCACGCCGATCGGCAACCTTGGCGACATCACGCTGCGCGCGCTCGACATCCTGCAGCGCGTCGACCGTGTTGCGGCGGAGGATACGCGCGTGTCCGGCCAGCTGCTGGCGCATTTCAACATTTCCAGGCCGCTGATTTCCATCCGCGAACACAACGAGCGCGAAGCCGCGGAAGGGGTGGTCGCGCGGATTGCCGCCGGCGATGCGGTGGCCTACGTGTCGGATGCCGGCACGCCGGCGATCTCCGACCCCGGTGCGCGGCTGGTGGCGGCCGTGCGCGCGGCGGGGCACCGGGTCGTGCCGATTCCCGGTGTGTCGGCGGTGACCGCGGCGCTGTCGGCGGCCGGGGTGGAGTCGGGCGACTGGCTGTTCCATGGTTTCCTGCCGCCGAAAGCCGGGGCGCGCCGCACGCAGCTGCAGGCGCTTGCCGCGCTGCCGGTGGCGCTGGTGTTCTACGAGGCGCCGCACCGCATCGAGGAGACACTCGCCGACATGGCGGCGGTGTTCGACAGTGCGCGCCGGGTGACGCTGGCGCGCGAGCTGACCAAGCGATTCGAGACCATCGTCACGCTGCCGCTCTGCGACGCGCCGGCCTGGCTTGCGGCCGACCCCAACAACGTGCGCGGCGAGTTCGTCGTCATCGTGCACGCACCCGCGACCGAGGTGGCGATCGATACGGAGGCGATGCGCGTGCTCGATATCCTCCAGGCCGCGTTGCCGCCGACGCTCGCCGCCAAGCTGGCATCGCAGATCACCGGACGCAGCAAGGCCGAACTCTATAAAATGTCGCTCGCACTGAAGCCAAGCGAGCAGGATCCCGCATGACCGACATCCTCACGATCAGCCGCCCCGACGACTGGCACATCCACTTCCGCGACGGCGCTGCCATGCAGAGCGTGCTGCCCGACACCGCGCGCGTGTTCGGCCGCGCGATCGCGATGCCCAACCTGAGGCCGCCGGTGGTGACCGTGGCCGATGCCGCGGCCTATCGCGAACGTCTGCTGGCGGCGGCGGCCGGTACCTCGTTCGAACCCCTGATGACGCTCTACCTGACCGACAATACGCAGCCGGACGAAATCCGCCGGGCGCGGGCAAGCGGCTTCGTGCATGCGGTGAAATATTATCCGGCCGGGGCGACGACCAATTCCGATTCCGGCGTGACCGAATTGAGCCGCGCCTACCCGGCGATCGCGGCAATGGAGGAGGTCGGCATGCCGCTGCTGCTGCACGGCGAGGTGGTCGATGCCGATGTCGATGTGTTCGACCGCGAAGCAGTGTTCATCGAGCGTCATCTGGTGCGGCTGCTGAAGGATTTTCCCCGCCTGAAAATCGTGCTGGAGCACATCACCACGCGCCAGGCCGCAGCGTTCGTCATGGCCGCCCCGGCCAACGTCGCCGCGACGATCACCGTGCATCACCTGCTGTACAACCGTAACGCCATGTTCCGTGGCGGCATCCGCCCGCACATGTACTGCCTGCCGGTGCTGAAGCGCGAGCCGCATCGACAGGCACTGGTTGCCGCGGCCATCTCCGGCCATCCCAGGTTCTTCCTCGGAACCGACTCCGCGCCGCATGCGGTCGGCGCCAAGGAAACCGCCTGCGGCTGCGCCGGCATCTACTCCGCACACGCGGCAATCGAGTTGTATGCCGAGGCGTTCGAGGACGCCGGTGCGCTCGACAGGCTGGAGGCCTTCGCCAGTTTTCATGGTGCCGATTTCTATGGCCTGCCGCGCCACACCGACACCCTCACCCTGCGCCGCGAGCACTGGACGGTTCCGGCCAGCCTCGGGATGGGGAGTGAAAAGCTGGTGCCGCTGCGTGCCGGCGAGTTGATCCGCTGGCGCGTGGCCTGACATAAAAACGGCAGACCAGGGAAAGTCTGCCGCGGTGGAAGCTCATAACCAGCGTTTATGCCCGCCGGGTGCTTCCAGTTGTCGCGCAGCGTTGCACTGCGCGGGAGGAGAGGGTCAGGGGAATGCCGGGATGGTGGGCTCGATCCCCGAGTTCATCGCTTCGGGATGGTAAGCGGCTACCCGCTTCTTGATTTCGTCGACCCGTCCGTAGGGGGCGTCCACCATCATCAGGATGCGCCCGGCAGCAATCGCCGACTCGAAGGTTTTCAGCCGTGAATTGGGAATGGCGCTGGCGACCATGCTGGCGACCCAGGCGCCGAAGATCGCGCCGATCAGGGCGGTGAGCAGGATGGTGACCAGCTGCAGGTCCACGCCGGCAGGCGGGAAGACCACTGCCACGAGGCCGGCAATGATGCCGATGCCGCCGCCGACTGCCAGCCCTGTTTCGGCGCCGTGGACAAAATCGGTTTTCTGCAGGATCGAGGCTTCATGCAGGCCGTTCAGGGCTACGTCGTCGCGGGCCAGGACATGGATGTGACCATCCTCGATACAGGCCAGCAGAAGTTCGTCGCGGATCTGCCGGGCGCTCGCCACGTCCGGCACCATGAAATACAGTCGTCTTCTCATGATGAATGTCCTTGAAACGGGAACGGGACTGACTGGATAGGTGATTTGTAGACGATCCTTTTTGTCGGTCAAGAAGGATTTATGACTGTATCGATAAAATTGATGGAGCTGACGACCTGATGGTGTTCTGCCTCTTTTCCGTATTCCGGTCCAGGCTGTCCGGATGTTCCGTGAGGATGTCCCAATGCCTCTATATAATGGGAAGCGGAAAAGCAGGTCAGGCAACCGCTGCCACGCGAGTGGGAGAGGAAAGTCCGGGCTCCACAGAGCAGGATGCCGGCTAACGGCCGGACGCCGCGAGGCGAGGAACAGGGCCACAGAGACGAGCGTAT
>JAJZRT010000111.1 GCA_021802595.1 Pseudomonadota bacterium | reverse complement strand
GCCCGTCACGATCCAGGGCAAGGCCGGTTCCTCCAGGGACCTCCATGTCGGCCAGGTTGTACGGGCGCTGGCCAGGGGGCATGGCAATCAGCTCGCCCTGCAGCGCATCCATGTCCGGCATTTGCTGGTTTCCAAACTGGAGGGTCTGGATTCGGGCAGGCTGCGCGCCCAAGGACGCACGATCAGCCTGAGCCCCCATGCCGTGTTGCCTTCCAGCCTCGTTCCGGGTGTCAGGGTCGCGGTAAGCGGCTTTGTCGGCGCCCACGGCCAGACGGTTGCCACACGCCTGGATGTCGTGTCGAACGACACGCCCGACAGCCTCACGGGCGAGGTCCAACGCAACACGCAGGGCGAGCTGACGGTAAACGGCGTCGTACTGAAAGGCCATCTCGCCAAACTCGAGCCTGGCGATCTCATCAGCGCCGAAGGCCGCTATGAGCAAGGGCGGATGCAGGTCACCCGATTCGAACCCGAAGAACGCGGCATGCCCGTTGACCGCATCGTCATGCAGGGACTGGTCAGCCATGCCGGCAAGTCGGGAATCCGCATCAACGGCCAGCGTTTCCTGCTCGATTCGCAGACACGGATCAAGCAGGCGCCGCCTCGGATCGGTGAGTGGGCGATCGTCGATGCCGTGCGCGCCGGAGGCCAGTTCCGTGCGCGTGAAGTGGACGCCCAGGCGCTCCCCGGCAGCGCCATGGACAAACCGTCACAGAAAGGCGGGAACCCTCCGCTGCCTGGCAGTCGGACGGAAAAAGCCGCCAATGAGTCCGCCCAAACCGGGACGCCAGTCGATCACATGGAACAGGGTACGGAACAATCGGAAAAGACCGAATCCATCAGGCCGACGGAATCCCTCGAAAGGGCCAGTGACGCAGAAAAAACCGGACATGCCGAAAAAATGGAGCGCCCGGAGAAGGTAGAGCACAACGAGAAAATCGAGCGGGTCGAAACCATCGAACGGCCGGAAAAGGTCGAACGGCCGGAGAAAATCGAACGCCCCGAACAAGTCGAACGGCCGGAGAAAATCGAACGGCCGGAGAAAATCGAACGCCCTGAGAGAATCGAGCGGCCGGAGAAAATCGAACGACCGGAGAGGATCGAACGCCCTGAGCACGATGATTAGCCTCCTTTAAGGCAGACGGGTTTCTCACGCCTTGGCTTCACCCCCGCCATTTAATCCGGCATCCGCCCGGACCCGAATTTGCCCGCGCCATAGGCAGGGACAGCCGTTGAGCCCCCCATTCGTGTTGGGGCCGTGATATAAAGCGACACCACCCCGCGTAAAAAAAACCGCACCTGGAAAGATTTCCATGCGCCTGATTACCCTGATCTGCATATTGCTTGCCGCCTGCCCAGCCGCCCAGGCTGATGACGGCAAGCTGGGCGTCAATGTGGGGCTCGATTACTCATCCGGAAAATATGGCAGCCCGTCCAGAACTGAGACATGGGCCCTGCCGCTGAGCCTGAAATACCGTACCGACACCTGGAGCCTGCGGGCTTCGACTGCCTGGCTCCGCGTCAAGGGAAATGGCAACGTCACCCCGGAGGGCGACCCGCTCAATGCGCCCCGCGCGGCCTCCACGTCCGAAGGCTGGGGCGATATCGTCACGACCGCCACCTACAATCTTCTCGACGAACGGACCACGTGGGTGGGTCTCGATATCAGCGGAAAGATAAAATTCGGCACCGCCAGCGCGGCAAAATCGCTGGGAACCGGCAAGAACGACTACACCCTGCAAACCGAGTTCTTCAAGCCCCTGAAGAACCAGTGGACGCCCTTCATGAGTGTGGGATACAAATGGAAAGGCGATCCCCAGAGCATCGAATATCGCGATGTCTGGCTGGGTTCGGTCGGCGCCGATCATCGCATGTCCCCGACCCTGTCATTCGGCGGCAGCTACGACTGGCAGCAAGCCGTCACGGCCACCAGCGCGCCCATCCGGGAGGCCATGCTCTACCTCAACTTCCGCCTGAATGCCGCCAGCCGGCTGAACCTATATGCCGTGGGTGGTTTCAGCAATGCCAGCCCGGACTGGGGTTCCGGGCTCATCTATTCCCGTCTTTTCTGATCGTCAGGCTGCCATGCTCTTCTGGTTCGTCATCTTGTACTGGGTTGTGTCGGTCGGCATCGGCCTCTGGGCCGCCACACGGGTGCACAACACCAAGGACTTCGCCATCGCCGGGCGACACCTGCCTTTCTACATGGTCACCGCCACCGTGTTCGCCACCTGGTTCGGATCCGAAACCGTGCTCGGCATCCCGGCGACCTTCCTGCAGGAAGGCCTGCACGGCGTGGTGGCCGACCCGTTCGGCGCCGCCCTCTGCCTGATCCTGGTCGGTCTTTTCTTCGCTGCGCCGCTTTATCGCCTGAATCTGCTCACCATCGGTGACTTCTACAAGAAGCGCTACGGACGGAGGGTGGAGGCGCTCACGACGATCGCCATCGTCATTTCCTATCTCGGCTGGGTCGGCGCCCAGATCACTGCACTGGGCCTGGTCTTCAACGTGGTATCCGGCGGCGAGATCAGCAAGCTGAACGGCATGCTGATCGGCTCTTCGACCATTCTCATCTACACCCTGTTCGGCGGCATGTGGGCGGTCGCCATCACCGACTTCCTGCAGATGATCGTGATCATGCTCGGCATGCTGTGGATCGGCAACGAAGTGAGCGGCATGGTGGGGGGTGTCGGCGTCGTGGTCAGTCACGCCGCGCAGGCTGGCAAGTTCGATTTCTGGCCTGCCCTCGATCTCAAGGAAGTGATCGGCTTTACCGCCGCCTGGATCACCATGATGCTCGGCTCCATTCCACAGCAGGACGTGTTCCAGCGCGTCCAGTCGGCGAAGACCGAGAAGATCGCCGTGTGGGGCTCGGTATTCGGCGGCAGCCTGTATTTCGTGTTCGCCTTCGTGCCGATGTTCCTCGCCTACTCGGCGACGCTGATCGACCCCGCCATGGTCAAGGGCCTGATCGACGCCGATCCGCAGATGATCCTGCCCCGCCTGGTCATCGACCATGCGCCGCTGTTCGCCCAGGTCATGTTCTTCGGCGCCCTGCTCTCCGCGATCAAGAGCTGCGCGTCGGCCACGCTGCTGGCCCCGTCGGTCACCTTCACCGAGAACCTGCTGAAGCCGATGCTGGGCGAGATGTCGGACCGCAAGCTGCTCAAGACCATGCGCATCGTGACCCTGTGTTTCACCGTGCTGGTCACGCTGTATGCCATCAACTCGAAGGCCAGCATCTTCAAGATGGTGGAGAACGCCTACCAGATCACCCTGGTGATGGCCTTTGTTCCCCTGGCCTTTGGCGTCTACTGGAAACGCGCCACCAACCAGGGCGCGCTGCTGGCCATCTTCCTGGGGCTGACCACCTGGCTCGCGATCCTGATCGCCGGCTCGGAGGATCCCTTCATGCCGGCCCAGTTCGCAGGCCTGCTGATGTCGCTGCTGGGCATGATCGCGGGCTCGCTGCTGCCCCAGTGGGTGCGCCATCCGCTGCCCGAGATCGGCCTGCATCATGCCTTGCACCATCAGGCCGCGGCACATACCCAGCACGTGCCGCCCCCACACCACCCGCATCATTCCTGACCGGAATCAGGATCACCTGCAAGAAGCGGACTCCCCCGCGGCTTCTGCTTGTCACTCGTTGCTTCCATGCACCTGGAGCGATGACGATGCCCTCCCGACGCCAGCCCGCAGCATTGCTTTATCTCTGCCGAACCGTCGGGTTTCGCCACTCCGGCGCAGGCTCGGCTTCGGCCTGCCGGAATTCTTCCTGCCGACGTGTCAGGTTTTTTTACACTTTAGCCTTTCAGCCGGTTCGCCCACCTCCAAAAACCCAGCAGCGCGGCGTGTAACACATTGTAATAATTGATCATTTATAAAACATTCCGGTTCTTGGCACGGCTGATGCTTTGCCTACACCGGAAGCAACGTGACGACATAGGCTGGAAATCCTGGCATCGGGTTGCTCTGGGATTGTGTTGGAGTCATCGCGCCCACCCTGGCGATTCCAACCTCGGTTAAATTTTTGGGAGAACATCATGATGAAAAAATCCTCGTTAGCCTTGGCCATCTCCGTGATGGTCTCCGGCCCCGCATTCTCGGCAGCGTTCGTGAATGGCGGTTTTGAGACCGGCGACCTCTCGGGCTGGACCCAGGGCGGTGGCTGCTGGGGCAGCAACAATTGCAGCAGCAATGTGTATGTCCCGTATACGGGCGGCGCTTTGCCGACCGCCCCGCAATACGCCGGCGGCACCCCCGTCAACACGATCATGGGCGCGGGCACGGACCCCATCACTGGCCAAAGCACGGTCTACAACGGCAATTACTCGGTGCGGGTGAACAACTCCATCAATAACTATTCCGTCTCCACGATTTCCCAGAGCGTCACCAACTACACGGGCAACGACATCTACTTCCAGTGGAACGCCGTGCTGGAGTCCTCGCATGGGCTGAACAACTCTGACTATTTCTCCCTGACCCTGACGGACGACACCACCAACACCGTCCTGCTCACCCGCTCCTACAGCTCCGCGTCAGCATCGGGCCTGTTTACCTCATACCAGTTTGGCCATTGGTATGGCAGCGGCTGGCAGCTTGAACATATCGACCTCACCACGGCAGGCGCCGGCGGCACCAGCATCGTCGGCCATGACCTGACCCTGTCGCTGCTCGCCTCCGACTGCCCCTACGGCGGCCATGCCGGTTACGTGTACCTGGACGGCTTCGCGCCGACGATCCAGCCCCCCGGCCCCAACCCCACTCCCGAGCCTGCTACCCTGGCCCTGGTGGGTCTCGGTCTGGCAGGTCTGAGCGCAGCGCGTCGCCGCAAGGCCGCCTGATCCCTGCGACAGCCGGAAAAACGGCGGCCTCTGGCCGCCGTTTTTTTTGCTGCCTAAAATGAGCGCTTTGATTCAAGGCTGGCATCGTGACCAAGCAGAACATCCTGACCCGAGGCAAGAAAGCCCAGGCCAACCAACTGGCCCTGGACGGGCGGTTCGAGGAAGCGTGTACCTTGTACCAGGCTGTAAGCAGGACCGATCCCAGCGATGTGGAAGTCTGGGCCAAGCTGGGCGCCACGCAATACCGGCTCGGCCGTTACCCTGACGCCGAGGCCAGTACGCGCCGCGCACTCAAGCTGGACCCCCATCTGACCTTTGCCCAGCATACCCTGGCGCTCGCCCTGCAAGGCCAGGGCAAACTGGATGATGCGGCCGCGCTCCTGGAGCGCGCCCTGACACAGCAGCCGAATTCTGCGGAAACGATCACCAATCTCGCCCGGCTGCGCGAACAGCAGGGCCGCACACAGGAAGCATTCGAGCTCTACCACCGCGCACTGGATCTGCAACCCGACTCCGCCTACATACAAGCCAAGCGCGCCGAACTGCTGGAAAAAGCCGGCCAGGAGGAGGAAGCAGAGGCGATCCTGGCCCGCGGTCTGGCCCGGGAACCCGGCCATCCCGTCCTCAACCTGGTGGCCGCCCGTGTGGACCGGCGCGCCGGCCGCCACGCGCAGGCGGTCACCCGGCTGGAGAGCATCCTCAACCTGCCGGCAGCCCAGGAGAGCCGCGCCGAGATCCATCTGCTGCTTGGCCAGCTCCACGATCGCCTGGGCAACACGGACAAGGCCCTGCCCCACCTGATCGAGGGAAAGCGCCGTGTCGCGCTGGCCACCGATCCCAAAGGCCAGAGCCGCAGCCGGTTTCTTGACCGCATCGAGACCGCCCGCGCCTGGATGAGCGACAATCTGGCGACGCCCCCCTCTGCCGTCACCCAGGATGAGGCCCCGATTTTCCTGGTCGGCTTTCCTCGCTCAGGCACCACGCTGCTGGAGCAGATCCTGGACAGCCACCCTCGCCTGCAGACCCTGGAAGAAAAACCCATGGCCGAGGTACTGGAGCAGGCCTTTCTGAACTTGACCGGTGGCGGGCCCGACGCGCTGGCCAATCTCTCGGAACCGCAACTCACCCATCTGCGCCAGGTCTACTGGACGGAAGCGGAACGCCTTCTGGATCGTCAGCCCGGCACGTTGCTGGTGGACAAGCTGCCGCTCAATATCGTGCGCGTCCCTTTGCTGTGGCGGGTCTTCCCCGACGCCCGCTTCATCCTCGCCATCCGCCATCCCTGCGACGTCACTTTAAGCTGCCTGATGCAGAACTTCGGCCACAACGATGCCATGGCGGGCCTGGTCAGCCTCGACAGCATCGCGCAGATCTATGCCAGGGTCATGGGAAGTTGGCTCGACTACGCAGCCCGGCTGCCCCTGCACTGGCATCAGGTACGCTACGAAGACCTGATCACGAACCTGGAGGACGAGGCGCGCTCGCTACTGGATTTCCTTGGCGTGGGCTGGGATGACGCCGTGCTCGGCCACACCCGCCATGCCCGGGAACGCGCCCTCATCAACACGCCCAGCTACCACCAGGTCACCCAGCCGATCTACCAGCACGCCCGATACCGCTGGAAACGCTACCAGTCCGCCTTCACGCCCATCCTCCCCTCCCTGCAGCCCTTCATCCAGCAATTTGGCTACAGCGAGATCGGTTCAGCCCCTGAATCCCCAGCTTCAAACTGATTGCCTAACATGCCCTGCAATTCCGCCATTTGATCGCCGCCACCCCTGCTACCCTAGACGCTCTCCGTTTCGACCTCAGACAGTGGCGAAGAAAAACATCCTGACCCAGAGCAAAAAAGCCAAGGCCGACAGTCTGGCCCTGGCAAGCCGTCTGGAGGAAGCGCTGATGCTGTACGCCAGCGTCTGCAAGACCGACCCCACTGACGTGGAAGCCTGGGTCAAGCTTGGCGCGACCCAGCGTCGTCTTGGCCGTTACGCCGAGGCCGAAGCCAGCGGGCGGCGGGCGGTGCTGCTCGCGCCGAATCAGACCTTCGCCCACCACACCCTTGGGGTGACGTTGCAATGTCAGGGCAAGCTGGAAGACGCCATGTCATGCTATCGCCAGGCGATCCGGCTCAAACCGGACTACCCCGATCCACACTATCTGCTCGGCAACGCCTTGCTGCAATCAGGCCGACTGCACGATGCGGAATCCAGCCTGCGCCAGGCACTTGCGCTGCAGCCGACCCAGTTTGAAGCGCTGAGCGACCTGGGCGCCTTGTTGCTCACCCTGAACCGAATTGACGAGGCCGCCCACTTCCTGCAACTGGCCCAGGCACAACAACCTGGTAGCGCGGAGGTTATTGCCAATCTGGGCAGCCTGAAAGAAAAAATGGGGGACATGGAAGGCGCTCTCGAATGTTACAAACAGGCGCTCTCGCTTCAGCCGGATTCGCCGGATGTTCTGGCCAAGCAAGGCGAATTGCTGGAGCGCCTGGGGAGCCTCGACGAGGCGGAAGCAGCTGTGACACGCGGTCTGGTTTCCGCTCCCGCTCATCCCCTCCTCAACCTGGTGGCAGCCCGCCTGGACCGGCGAAAAGATCGCCTGGCTGAGGGCGCAGCCCGGCTGGAACGCGTCCTCGGCCACCCCATGCCCCTGGAAACGCGTTGCGAGGTTCATTTGTTGCTCGGGCAATTGCATGACCGGCTAGGCCATACGGAACGGGTCATGCCGCATCTGAGCGCAGGCAAGCGAGGCGTGGCCCAGGCCACCGATCCGGACGGCAGCGGCCGCGCCCGTTTTCTCGCCCGCATCGACCAGGCCCGGGCTTGGCTTGGAAGCGAGGCAGCCAGCTTCGACCCGGGGGACACGCCTGCATCCGAAGACACCCCGATTTTTCTGATCGGGTTCCCGCGCTCCGGCACCACTCTCCTCGAGCAGATTCTTGACAGCCATCCTGCATTGCAGGCCCTGGAAGAGAAGCCCATGGCGGCGGTCATGGAACAGGCCTTCCTGGGGTTGACCGGCGGCGGCAGTGGTGCGCTGCAGGCGCTCAGCGAGCCGCATATCCTCGAGTTGCGCAGACTCTATTTCCAGGAAGCGGCACGTCATCTGGTGCGCCGGCCAGGCAGCCGGCTGGTAGACAAGCTGCCGCTCAATATCGTGTCCGCCCCGCTCATCTGGCGGGTTTTTCCCGAAGCCCGTTTCATTCTCGCCCTGCGCCATCCCTGCGACGTCGTGCTGAGCTGCATGATGCAGAACTTCTCCCACAACGATGCCATGGCCGGATTCGTCAGCCTGGAAAGCATTGCGGAAATCTACGCGCGGGTGATGGATGCCTGGGGTGAAACCGCCGAGCGTCTGCCACTTCATTGGCAACGCATCCGCTACGAGGACCTGATCGGGAATTTCGAACCGGAAGCCAGGAAACTACTGGAATTCATCGGTGTGGATTGGAGCGATGCCGTATTGGAGCATACACGTCATGCGCAGCAACGCTTTGCCATCATGACGCCCAGCTACCACCAGGTCACCCAGCCGATCTACCAGCATGCAAGGTACCGCTGGAAACGCTATGCAGAGGAATTCCAGCCGGTCATGGCGACCTTGCAGCCGTTCATCGACCGTTTCGGCTATCAGGAATGAGACCGCTGGCGTGTCGCGCCGGATTCAGAAAGGCGCGTAGCCGAAGGCGGCGATAAATGGCTCGAGGGTGCGGGCCACTGGCGCGAACTCCGCCGTGTAGTGCTGCCAGCGCCCCACCGAGGAGGCATACAGGGGCTGCGCCACCTGCGTGCGACTGGGACTGGCGATGTGTTTATTCGCCGCGTGCTCGTGAAATTGCTTCACGCCGTCATCCCAGGCCAGTCCCAGCGCGTCGAAGACGCGCCGGAAAGTCGGTTCGAACTGGACGACCGCATCCTCGTAGCGGAACTCGATGACGTCCATCGTCAGCTGCGGCCTGATGTGCCGCCACCACGCCATCACCGTGGCATAGAAGTCGGCCGTCCCTTGCCAGCTGAGCAAATGGACTGTCGCGGGCGACGGCACCATGAGCTGCATGAAGCAGCTC